>NZ_JBEZKZ010000003.1:0-203469 GCF_040651895.1 Streptomyces sp. NPDC048352 | reverse complement strand
GCCCGCGCCCGGAAGATCCGGGCGGCCGGCGCCGTCGCGCGCCGGCAGCTGCGGCCGCCTGCGCTGGACGGGGGCCGAGGGACCGGACTGCTGCTGCGGCCGGCCCTGCGGGGCCTGCTGCTGGTGCTGCGAGGGCTGCGGCTGCTGCGGGGCCTGCTGGTGCTGCTGGGTCTGGCCCTGCGGCGGCTGCGGCCGCTCGAAGCCGTTGCCCTGCTGCGGGAAGCCGCCCTGCTGGCCGTTCTGCTGCGGGAACCCTCCGGGTCCGCCGGCCGGCCGCGCCTGCGGTCCGCCGGCCTGCCCGCGGCCCGGCAGCGGGGCACCGCCGCCGAAGGCACCCTGGCCCTGCGACTGGCCCGTCGGGGCGGCGGGACCGCCCTGCGGACGGGGTCCCTGGCCCTGCGGGCCCTTGGGACGCTGCTGCTGCCCACCGGCCGCGCCGTCGCGCCCCGGCAGGGCGGCGCGCTGGCCGCTTCCGGAGACCTGGCCGCGCTGCTGGCCGGCGCCCACAGGGGGACGCGCGCCCGCACCGGGCACGGAGGACTGCTGGCCGCCGGGAGCGCCCGGAGTACCGGGAGCACCGCCGGGGCCGCCCTGGCCGCCGCCGGCACCCGGCGTCGGGCCGGGCTTCTTGCCGCCCTGGGCGACGTCCACCGGGAGCATGACGAGGGCCGTCGTACCGCCCGAGTCGGAGGGGCGCAGCTGGATGCGGATGCCGTGTCGCAGGGACAGGCGGCCGACCACGAAGAGGCCCATGCGGCGGGAGACGGAGACGTCCACGGTCGGCGGCGAGGCCAGCCGCTCGTTGATCGCCGCGAGGTCCTCGGGGGAGAGGCCGATGCCGGTGTCGTGGATCTCGACCAGCACGCGGCCGTCGGGCAGCGCGTGACCGGTGACCTTGACCTTGGTCTGCGGGGAGGAGAACGAGGTGGCGTTCTCCAGCAGCTCGGCGAGCAGGTGCACGAGGTCGTTGACGACGCGGCCGGCGACGTCGGTGCCGGGCACCGACGCCAGCTCGATGCGCTCGTACTGCTCCACCTCGGACGCGGCGGCGCGGAGCACGTCGACGAGCGGGACGGGGCGGGTCCACCGGCGGCCCGGCTCCTCGCCCGCGAGGACGAGGAGGTTTTCGCCGTTACGGCGCATGCGGGTCGCGAGGTGGTCGAGCTTGAAGAGCGAGGACAGCTGGTCCGGGTCGGCCTCGCGCGACTCCAGTTCGGAGATGAGCGAGAGCTGGCGCTGGATGAGGCCCTGGGAGCGGCGCGAGAGGTTGGTGAACATCGCGTTGACGTTGCCCCGCAGGAGGGCCTGCTCGGCGGCGAGGCGGACGGCCTCGCGGTGCACGTCGTCGAAGGCCGCGGCCACCTGGCCGATCTCGTCGCGGGTGTGCAGGCCGACGGACTCCACGGAGGTGTCGACGTCCTGCGGGTCCGACTCGGAGAGCTGCTTGACGAGCTCGGGCAGGCGGTCCTGGGCGACGCGGGTCGCGGTGTCCTGGAGGCGGCGCAGCGAGCGGATCATGGAGCGGGCCATGACGAAGGCGCCGATGAAGGAGACACCGAGGACGAGGAGGATCAGGGCACCGTTGACGAGGGCGTCCTGCTGCGACTCGTTCTTGAGCTCGCGGGCCTTCTGCTCCATGTCCTCGAGCAGCGACAGCTCGATCTTCTGCATCTCGCGGAGCTTGGTGTCGTCGGCGTCGTACCAGTCCATCCAGGAGCGGTTCTTCTCCTTGACGAACTGCCCCTGCGTGCTCAGCACGCGGCGGGCGTAGTGGTCGGCGCTGCCGATCTCGGAGTTGCCGTCACCGAGCGAGCTGAGGAGTTCCTCGGGCTTGCCCTGGTAGACGAGTTCGAAGGTCTTCTTCGACTGGCTCTCGCCGCGCAGCGCGGAGAGGGCGTAGAGGCGGTCGTTCTCCTCCAGCTTGCCCTGCTTGTCGCCGCTCTCGGGGAGCGAGGCGGCGATGATCGCGCGCTGGATGGAGGCGTACTCCTTGGCGGAGGAGAACGCCGCCAGGGCACGGGTGCGCTTGATCATCTCGGGGTTCGAGGTGGCCTGGGCCATGTCCTGCGAGAGCGAGAGCAGCGAGACGATCAGCGCGTTGTACTCGGTGACGGTCTGCTGGGCGCCGTTCTGGTACGCCTTCTTGCGGATGTCCTCGATGCCGGTGAGCTGGCGGCCGATCTGGAGGATGTTGTTGCGGATCGACTTGAGGGTCTCGTCCTTGTCCTCCGCGTTGTCGACCTTGTCGGTCGCGGCGGCGAAGGCCTTGGCGGCGGCGTCGGTCTGGTCGCGGACACCCTCGACGAGGCTGTTGGCCTTGCCGTCCTTGGTGAGCGACATCGGACCGGCCGACTTGTCCCGCTCCTCCTGGAGCATGGCGGCGAGGCTGGTCGCCTGGCGGGTCATCGTGGTCAGCAGCTGCATGTGCTCCAGCTGCTGGATGTCCTCGAGCGAGTCGTTGATACGGAAACCACCGAGTGTGGTGGCGGCGACGACGGGCAGGGTCAGCAGCGACACGAGTCGCGTGCTGATGCGCCAGTTCTGCATGGCGAGACGGGAGCCGGGCCCGCTGGGGGCCTTCGGTATCGCCTCTTCGGTCACCGGCGACTCGGCCTTGCCCTTGGCCCTGCTCGGCTTGACCGCCTTGCCGGGCTTCGGGGCCTTGCCGGACTTGCCGCGGCCCTTCGCCTTCACCGACGCGGACGTGTCGGGGCCCGCTCCGTCGGCAGCCGGCCCGCGGTGCTGGGCGTGCTGGGGCGAGGAGCCACGGTCGATCCCGCCGCGCGGCTCCTGCTCCGCCGCAGCGCTGCCATCCCTCTTGAATCGTCCCTGCACTAGCGTCGCAACCTCTGGACCAGGCGTCCCGCCGGGTGAACGGCGAAACGGTGTCGAGTCGTGGGGCACTGACGGCCCCGTGGTGGTCGTCGGTGACCGGCGCGTCTCCCTCTCCATTGCCGCCGCGCGCGGCGCTCTCTTGCGCCACCTGCGCGCCGGCTGATACCCGCGGCGGTCCCGCGAATTCCAGCACAGTGGGGGATCTCCAACAAGGTGCGCGTGTCGGCCCGGCCAGCCGGTCACGGCTTGTGACAGGGGGGCTACGCGATGTGGAGGCACTATGTGGAGAAAACGGACGTACGTCAACCAAAGCTTCCGTCTGCCCCAGTGTCCCAGTCGAGATGATCAGGAGCGGAATGGCGCATTCAGTGGCGCAATGTCCGTTTCGACGGGGGAATTTGACCGAGCGTTATGCCCGTATTGCCCGGTCGCTGGTGAGGAAACTCACACGACTGGGGCCATTACTTACCGGTTCGGCCGGGGATTCGGATGTTTAGCCTTGCCTGTTAAAGGGTTGGCGCCCCGTCCGGCGCATCCGACAACCCCCATCCCACGAAGCGACCCGAGGGCCCGAAACTCCGATGAAGACGACGCTGATGTTCCGCAACATAGCCAACCCCCGCCGCACCACCCTGGCGCACCTGAAGGACGCCGAGGACCTGCAGGCGGCGCCGGCCACCCCGGAGCACTCCGTCGAGCTGCCCGCCCAGACCGCGAACCCCCGCCGCACCGTCCTCATGGACGCGCCCGTCGCCGCGGCACAGTAGTCCCTCCGCAGTAGCGGCTCCGTAAAGGAGCGCGAAGCGCCGCCCCCCACCGCGTTAGCCTGGGGTCCACACTCCAGCCAGCGGAAATACAGAGGGGCAGACGCAACACGTGCGCATCGCCAGGTTCTCGATCGACGGCAATGTCGCGTTCGGCGCGGTCGAGGGCAGCACTGCCCCCGGCGCCGAGGGTGAGCTCGTCCTCGACATCATCAAGGGCATTCCGTTCGCGGACTTCGAGCTCTCCGGCACGAAGGTCCCGCTGAGCAAGGTCCGGCTGCTGCCGCCCGTGCTCCCGAACAAGGTCGTGGCCGTCGGCCGCAACTACGCGGAGCACGCGGCGGAGCTCGGCAACGCCATCGTCGACGACCAAGGCCGTCCCGAGGCGCCCCTCACCTTCTTCAAGCCCTCCACCTCCGTGGTCGGCCCGGGCGACCCGATCGTCTACCCCTCCTTCTCCCAGGACGTGCACCACGAGGCGGAGCTCGCCGTGGTCATCGGCCGCATGTGCCGCGAGGTCCCGAAGGAGCGCGTGAAGGACGTGATCCTCGGCTACACCTGCGCCAACGACGTCACCGCCCGCGACGTCCAGCAGCGCGAGAAGCAGTGGGCCCGGGCCAAGGGCTTCGACAGCGCCTGCCCCCTCGGCCCCTGGATCGAGACCGGCCTGGACCCGGCGGCTGTCGCCGCGGGCCTGGCCGTCCAGTGCACGGTCAACGGGGAACAGCGCCAGCTCGGCAGCACCAGCGACATGGTCCGCTCCGTCGAGGACCTGATCGTGCACATCACCGAGGCCATGACGCTGCTCCCGGGCGACGTCATCCTCACGGGGACCCCGGCCGGCGTCGGCCCCCTCAACGTCGGCGACGAGGTCGCCGTCACCATCGAAGGCATCGGCACTCTCACCAACAAGGTGATCAAGCGTGGCTAACGGACCCGTCCGCGTACGTTTCTGTCCCTCCCCGACCGGCAACCCCCACGTGGGCCTGGTCCGGACCGCCCTCTTCAACTGGGCGTTCGCCCGCCACCACGGCGGTACGTTCGTCTTCCGCATCGAGGACACCGACGCGGCCCGCGACTCCGAGGAGTCGTACGAGCAGCTGCTCGACTCGCTGCGCTGGCTCGGCTTCACCTGGGACGAGGGCCCCGAGGTCGGCGGCCCCCACGCCCCGTACCGCCAGTCCCAGCGCATGGACATCTACGCGGACATCGCGAAGAAGCTCCTGGACGGCGGGTACGCGTACCACTGCTACTGCACCACCGAGGAGCTCGACACCCGCCGCGACGCCGCCCGCGCGGCCGGCAGGCCCTCCGGCTACGACGGCCACTGCCGCGACCTGAGCGCCGAGCAGGTAGCCGCGTACACGGCCGAGGGGCGCACCTCGATCGTCCGCTTCCGGATGCCCGACGAGACCATCACCTTCACGGACCTGGTCCGCGGCGAGCTCTCCTTCACCCCGGAGAACGTGCCGGACTTCGGCATCGTCCGCGCGAACGGCGCCCCGCTGTACACGCTGGTCAACCCGGTGGACGACGCGCTGATGGAGATCACGCACGTCCTGCGCGGCGAGGACCTGCTGTCCTCCACGCCCCGCCAGATCGCCCTCTACAAGGCGCTGACCGAGCTGGGCGTCGCCAAGGCCACCCCCGCCTTCGGCCACCTGCCGTACGTGATGGGCGAGGGCAACAAGAAGCTCTCCAAGCGCGACCCCGAGTCCTCGCTCAACCTCTACCGCGAGCGCGGCTTCCTGCCCGAGGGCCTGCTGAACTACCTCTCGCTCCTCGGCTGGTCCTTCTCCAAGGACCAGGACATCTTCTCGATCGAGGAGATGGTGGCGAAGTTCGACATCGACGGCGTCAACGCCAACCCGGCGCGCTTCGACCTCAAGAAGTGCGAGGCGATCAACGCCGACCACATCCGCCGGATGGACCCCAAGGCCTTCGCGGACGCCTGCGCCCCCTGGCTGCGGGCCCCGCACGCCAACTGGGCGCCCGAGGACTTCGACGCCGAGGCCTGGGACCGGATCGCTCCCCACGCCCAGACCCGGGTGACCGTCCTGTCGGACATCACCGCGAACGTGGACTTCCTCTTCCTGAAGGAACCCGTCGAGGACCAGGCGTCCTGGGACAAGGCGATGAAGGGCGAGCCCGCTGCCCTGCTCACCACGGCACGGGAGAACCTCTCCACCGCCGACTGGTCCGACCCGGAGTCCCTCAAGCAGGCCGTCCTCACCGCCGGCGAGGCCCACGGCCTCAAGCTCGGCAAGGCCCAGGCCCCGGTGCGCGTGGCCGTCACCGGCCGCACGGTCGGCCTGCCGCTCTTCGAGTCCCTGGAGATCCTGGGCAAGGAGCGCTCGCTCGCCCGTATCGACGCGGCCCTGGCGAAGCTCGCCGCCTGACCCGCACCCCACCCCCGCAGGGGCGGCGGCCGACCCGGCCGCCGCCCCTGCGGCGTTGTCGGCGCCGGGCCCTAGGGTGCCCCGAGTTGATCACGCGCTCCGTGGAAGGCCGCCCCATGCCCCTCACCGCCCCCGACTTCGACCGGTACTTCACGCCGGGACACTCCTTCGTCTACGAGAACGGCGACCGCGGCACGATCGCGGTGGCCGTCGCCGGCGAGCTGTGGCTGCCCAGCGGCCGGGTGAGCGCCTGCGACCCCTTCGTCGACCTGGGCGGGGGATGGGCGAGGCCCTTCACCGCCGAGGTGGCCCCCGGCCGCTACCGCGCCGAGACGGCGCTCGCCACCCTCACCACTCCCGGCGAGGACCCCGGCGGCCGCCCGCACCTGCGCACGGCCGCCGCCCGCCTGGTGATCCGGGACACGGCGACGGCGGCCTGGGAGATGGCCGTCACCGAGGGCCAGGACGCCGCCGCGCTCGCGGACGACGGGTACTTCGGCTACGGGGTGGACGCGGGCACCGGCTGCTTCTACGACCCGGCGGCCGACGACTCCTTCCCGGACTGCGAGGGCGACGAGGGTCCGCTCTGGGACGCCTTCGAGGAAGCCGGCCACGGCCCCGGCCCGCACCTGCTCACGGGTGAGCGCGGTCACAACCTCGTGGCCTTCGGCTCCGGCTGGGGCGACGGCCACTACCCGACGTGGGTGGGACGGGACGCCGACGGCCGGGTCACCTGTTTCGTGACGGACTTCTTCGTCGTGCCCTCGCCCGCGGACGACGCGGCGTAGGCTCGCCCGTATGCCGATCCGCGCCGTGCTGTGGGACATCGACGACACCCTCTTCGACTACACGGGGGCCGACGCGGCCGGGCTGGCCGCGCACCTGCGGGAAGAGGGGATGGCCGGGCGCCACGGATCCCCGCTCGACGCCCTGGCCCTGTGGCGCAGGCTCACGGAGCTGCACTGGGCGCGGTTCGCCGCCGGCGAGGTCACCTTCCAGGGCCAGCGCCAGGACCGGGTGCGGGACTTCCTCGGCAGGCCCGCCATGACGGCGGTACAGGCCGACGCCTGGTTCGAGCGGTACGTCGAGCACTACAAGGCCGCCTGGGTCCTCTTCCCGGACGTGCTGCCCGTACTGGACGCCCTCGCCCGCACCCACCGGCACGGGGTGCTCTCCAACTCCTCCGCCGCCAACCAGGACCCCAAGCTGCGCCACCTCGGGCTGCGCGACCGCTTCGAGGTGCTGGTCTGCGCCGCCGAGCTGGGCGTGAGCAAGCCCGACGCCGCCGCCTTCCTGGCCGCCTGCCGGGCGCTCGCGCTGCCTCCGGAGGAGGTCGCGTACGTCGGGGACCAGCCGGAGATCGACGCGCGCGGGGCGCGCGACGCCGGGCTGACGGCCGTCTGGCTCGACCGGGAGGGCGGCCGGGGACCCGGCCCCGCCGGCGTTCACCGGATCGAGGCACTGGACGGACTGCCGGAGCTGCTGGCCGCTGATACCCGTTTTGGAGCACGGTCAGGCATCCGGTAATGTTCTTTCTGCGCCGCCCGAGCGGGCCGAAAGGCCGGTAACGGAGGCGCTGACCAAACGGAAGGCCCCCAGGGGCTTGAAGTTCGGTGGGCTATAGTGTAATTGGCAACACGAGGGTTTCTGGTTCCCTTATTCTAGGTTCGAGTCCTGGTAGCCCAGCGCAGTGCAGTAGTAACGCAGTGCTTTGCCCCCGTTGTGTAGCGGCCTAGCACGCCGCCCTCTCAAGGCGGTAGCGCCGGTTCGAATCCGGTCGGGGGTACAGATCCTTCCCGCGGGATCTCCAGGGTCGCTCCCGGAGGTTTTGATGCAGGATCGCTAGGGCCCCCGTTGTGTAGCGGCCTAGCACGCCGCCCTCTCAAGGCGGTAGCGCCGGTTCGAATCCGGTCGGGGGTACCAAGGTCTGGCTGGTCTAGACCATTGGGCTATAGTGTAATTGGCAACACGAGGGTTTCTGGTTCCCTTATTCTAGGTTCGAGTCCTGGTAGCCCAGCGCAGTACCGCAGTAGAGCTAGCCCCCGTTGTGTAGCGGCCTAGCACGCCGCCCTCTCAAGGCGGTAGCGCCGGTTCGAATCCGGTCGGGGGTACATGAGGGAGAGGCCCTCCGCGATCATCGCGGAGGGCCTCTTCCGCGTTTCCGGAGCCCCTCGCCGCCCGCCGGATCCGGGCACAAGTACGGGCCCGGCGGCGCGAGTTCGGACGTGTGCGGCGTCGTACGCGCCCCCGGGCCCGGGGGTGGGTGGGAGAGGTCTGCGACCGGGAGGGGTCAGCCGGAGCGGCGCAGGGCCTCCGTGAGCCGGGCGGCCGCGTCGATGACGGCCTGGGCGTGCATGCGCCCCGGGTGGCGGGTCAGGCGCTCGATCGGCCCGGAGACCGATACGGAGGCCACCACGCGGTTCGACGGGCCGCGGACGGGCGCCGAGACGGAGGCCACGCCGGGCTCCCGCTCGCCGATCGACTGCGCCCAGCCGCGACGCCGTACGCCGGACAGGGCCGTGGCCGTGAAGCGCGCGCCCTGCAGGCCCCGGTGGAGCCGCTCGGGCTCCTCCCAGGCCATCAGGATCTGCGCGGCCGACCCCGCCTTCATGGGGAGGGTGGAGCCCACCGGGACGGTGTCCCGCAGGCCCGACAGCCGCTCGGCGGCCGCCACGCAGATGCGCATGTCGCCCTGACGGCGGTAGAGCTGCGCGCTCTCGCCCGTCACGTCACGGAGGTGCGTGAGCACCGGTCCGGCCGTTGCCAGCAGGCGGTCCTCGCCGGCCGCGGCGGCAAGCTCTGCCAGCCGCGGACCGAGGATGAACCGGCCCTGCATGTCCCTCGCCACCATCCGGTGGTGTTCCAGTGCCACGGCCAGGCGATGTGCCGTGGGTCGTGCGAGCCCTGTCGCCGCGACCAGCCCGGCGAGGGTGGCCGGACCGGACTCCAGTGCGCTCAGTACCAGAGCTGCCTTGTCGAGAACGCCGACGCCGCTAGAGTTGTCCATGAAACGATATTCACGTCTCACACTGTGAAACGCAAGTTCAAATTTTCCAAGAACGAGCGAGTCTGTATGTGCGGGTCCACGAACCACTGGGTCCGAGCCGTCGTTCCGCAGGTGGGGTAGCGGGCGATCAGGCGCACCAGATCTCTACATAAGCGCCGGCCCGACCGGCCGGCCGGAGGGAAAGCGATGGGTAGGACACTCGCGGAGAAGGTCTGGGACGACCACGTCGTCCGGCGCGCCGAGGGCGAGCCCGATCTCCTCTTCATTGATCTCCACCTGCTGCACGAGGTGACCAGCCCGCAGGCCTTCGACGGCCTGCGCCAGGCCGGCCGCAAGGTCCGACGCCTCGACCTCACCATCGCGACCGAGGACCACAACACCCCCACCATCGACATCGACAAGCCGATCGCCGACCCGGTCTCCCGGGCCCAGCTGGAGACCCTGCGCAAGAACTGCGCCGAGTTCGGTGTCCGTCTGCACTCGCTCGGTGACGTCGAGCAGGGTGTCGTCCACGTCGTCGGCCCGCAGCTGGGCCTGACCCAGCCGGGCACGACCGTGGTCTGCGGCGACTCGCACACCTCCACGCACGGCGCCTTCGGCGCGCTGGCCTTCGGCATCGGCACCAGCCAGGTCGAGCACGTGCTGGCCACCCAGACGCTGCCGCTGGCCCGCCCCAAGACGATGGCGATCACCGTCACCGGCGCGCTGGCCGAGGGCGTCACCGCCAAGGACCTGATCCTGGCGATCATCGCCAAGATCGGCACCGGCGGCGGCCAGGGCTACATCCTGGAGTACCGCGGCGAGGCCATCGAGAAGCTGTCGATGGAAGCCCGCATGACCATCTGCAACATGTCGATCGAGGCCGGCGCCCGCGCGGGCATGATCGCCCCCGACCAGACCACCTTCGACTACCTTCAGGGCCGCGACCACGCCCCGAAGGGCGAGGACTGGGACGCGGCCGTCGCCTACTGGAAGACGCTGCGCACCGACGACGACGCGGTCTTCGACGCCGAGGTCGTCATCGACGGCACGACGCTGGCCCCCTTCGTCACCTGGGGCACCAACCCGGGCCAGGGCGCGCCGCTGTCGGCCAACGTCCCCGACCCGGCTTCGTACGAGGACGCTTCGGAGCGCCTGGCCGCCGAAAAGGCCCTGGAGTACATGGGGTTGACGGCCGGGCAGCCGCTGCGCGAGATCAAGGTCGACACCGTCTTCGTAGGTTCCTGCACCAACGGCCGCATCGAGGACCTGCGCGCCGTCGCCGGGATCGTCGAGGGCCGCAAAGTCGCCGACGGCGTACGGATGCTGGTCGTCCCGGGCTCGGTCCGGGTCGCGCTCCAGGCCGTGGAAGAGGGCCTGGACAAGGTCTTCAAGGAGGCCGGGGCCGAATGGCGGCACGCGGGCTGCTCGATGTGCCTGGGCATGAACCCCGACCAACTGGCGCCCGGTGAGCGTTCCGCGTCCACCTCCAACCGCAACTTCGAGGGCCGGCAGGGCAAGGGCGGGCGTACGCACCTGGTCTCCCCGCAGGTGGCCGCCGCCACCGCGGTGCTGGGCCATCTGGCCTCGCCCGCCGATCTGTCCGACGCCACCGCGACCGCCGGAGTCTGAACCATGGAAGCCTTCACCACCCACACCGGCCGGGCCGTTCCGCTGCGCCGCAGCAACGTCGACACCGACCAGATCATCCCGGCCCACTGGCTGAAGAAGATCACCCGCGACGGGTTCGAGGACGGGCTCTTCGAGGCCTGGCGCAAGGACCCGGAGTTCGTCACCAACCGCCCCGAGCGGGCCGGCGCGACCGTCCTGGTCGCCGGTCCCGACTTCGGCACCGGCTCCTCGCGCGAACACGCCGTATGGGCCCTGCAGAACTTCGGCTTCAAGACGGTCATCTCCTCCCGCTTCGCCGACATCTTCCGCGGCAACTCGCTGAAGAACGGTCTGCTGACCGTCGTGCTGCCCCAGGAGACGGTCGACCGTCTGTGGGAGCTGACCGAGGCCGACCCCACCGCCGAGATCACCGTCGACCTGGTCGACCGCCAGGTCCGAGCCGAAGGCGTCGAGGCGGAGTTCGAGCTCGACGACAACGCCCGCTGGCGTCTGCTGGAGGGCTTGGACGACATCTCGCTCACCCTTCAGAACGAAGCCGACATCGACACGTACGAAAGCGGCCGCCCGGCCTTCAAGCCGCGCACGATTCAGCACTGATTCCAGCCTGATCAGCGCTTATTCGCCTTTGGGTGATCACATCGGCAACACTGTGCCCCCCGCCTTCCGGTGGGGGGCACAGCCGTTTGTTGAGGCCCCGTGAGGCGACAACTCGCCCCAGATGGCACAATCTGTGCATGGAACGCGACAGTCAACTCGAGCTCTACGAACTCGTCGCGGACCGGTTGAAAGAAGCACACACAAGGGTGCGCGCACTGCAAGTCCCGGAGGGCGTAAGGATGGCGCTGTCCCGGAAGCTGTTGGTCGTCACTGCCGCGGCGAAGCACGATCTCGCCGACGCGGCAAGGCGCCTGGACAGGTTGATGAAGGACCTCGACGAGGGTCGATTCCCTGAAGGCGACTGATGCGAAGGAACTCCGTAACGGCCTACCTCGTTGCGGCACTAGGGTGATTAGCCCGTTTCGTGTTTGATTTGCGGTATATATCCGCCTAACGTGCGAAATAAGCTTGAACACATTCGTTCTGGCGATGTCTCCGAAGGGGAAGACGTGAACAAGGCGCAGCTCGTAGAAGCGATTGCCGACAAGCTGGGCGGCCGCCAGCAGGCCGCGGACGCCGTCGACGCGGTACTGGACGCCATGGTCCGCGCGGTCGTCGCGGGAGACCGGGTCTCGGTCACGGGCTTCGGCTCGTTCGAGAAGGTCGACCGTCCCGCCCGCTACGCCCGCAACCCGCAGACGGGTGAGCGCGTCCGGGTCAAGAAGACCTCCGTCCCCCGCTTCCGCGCGGGTCAGGGCTTCAAGGACCTGGTCAGCGGCACCAAGAAGCTCCCCAAGGGCGACGAGGTCGCCGTGAAGAAGGCCCCCAAGGGCAGCCTGACCGGCGGCGCCTCCGCCACGGTCAAGAAGGCCGCCGCGAAGAAGGCCACCACGGCGAAGAAGGCCGCCGCCAAGACCACGGCCACGAAGACCGCGGCGAAGAAGACGACGGCCAAGAAGGCCACCCCGACCGTCAAGAAGACGGCCGCGAAGTCCGCGGTCGCCAAGAAGGCCACGGCCACCACCAAGAAGGCGGCCCCGGCGAAGAAGACCACGGCGACGGCCAAGAAGACCACCGCCACGGCGAAGAAGACCGCCCCGGCGGCCAAGAAGGCCACCGCGACGAAGGCGCCCGCCAAGAAGACGGCGACGCGCAAGGCCACCGCGAAGAAGACCACCGCCCGCAAGAAGTAAGGGCGCCGGTCCCCGCACGCCGGGCCGGCTTCCCCACCGGGGGAAGCCGGCCCGCGGTGCGTTCCGCGCAGGTCGCGGCCCCGGTCAGGGGTCCGCCCGCAGCAGCGGCGCGGGGCTCAGAAGGTCTGCAGGGTCACCAGCGTGATGCGCAGGGACGCGCCCTCGCCGTCCGTCTCGATGCGGACCCGCTGCCCGGGCCGCAGCAGCCGCAGACCGCCCGCGTCGAAGGCCGCGGCCTCGAAGGGCACCGGGGTGCCGTCGTCCAGCAGCACGCTGCCGCTGCGGGTCTGGGAGTCGTACGTGTACGCGGTCGCCTGCATACGGGCACTGTATCGGGCGGTGTGCGGCCCCACTCCGAGGGCCAGGGCCGTGCGGAGGTCCGCCCCCGTGTCCACGTCCCGGCGTACGCTCTCCACGTCCGCGAGGGCTATTTCCACCGCTCCCGAGGCCGAATGGCGGGCCCGGGACCGGCCGCCGAACGAAGGTGCCAATTCCGCGTCCGGACCGGCGGAAAGCAAGGTGGTGCCGATTCCCGCCGCATCCGCCAGAAATGCCCGCGGAAATGCCGCCGCGGTATCGAGCACACGTAGCAATTCCGGCGGGCGCAGGGCCGGCAGGTCGGCGTTGATCGCGGCCACCGGAGCACCGGGCCGCACCGCCCGCACCGCCCGCGCCCCGTGGGCCAGCGCGGCGTTGAGCCCCGCGCCGGGGGCGTCCGGCAGGATCCGGGCCCCCAGCCTGGCCAGTTCCGCCCCCGCCGCGGCGTCGTCCGTGACGACCACCACATCCGTGACCGAGGCGCAGGCCAGCGCCCCCGCCACGGTGTCCTGCGCGAAAGCCAGCGCGAGCCCGGGCCGGGACGCGCCCACGGCGGCCGCCAGACGGCTCTTGGCCAGCGCCAGGGGCTTCAGCGGGACCACCAGGCTCCACACGGCGTTCGTGGCGCCCCCCTTCCCTCCGGTGCGCTGCGGCACCCGCCCGACCCGTCGGCAAGGTCATGGCCCGGTCATCAGTCGGCCCATTGTCGCCCCCGGGCGGGCGCAGGGGGACCGGGCGGTATGAGCGGGGCGTACGGTGTCCTCGACAGAGACCGGACCGGGGGCGACACTTGTCCGGCTCCCAAGGCGGCCACGCCGCGCCCCGGTCCTAGAGGAAGGTGTCCGAGTGTCCCGCCGCAGAATCGGCTTCTGGTACCGCCTGGCGGCGGTCATCGCAAAACCGCCGCTGGTAGTGCTCTTCAAGCGGGACTGGCGGGGAATGGAGCACATTCCGGCCGACGGCGGCTTTATCACCGCCGTCAATCACAACTCGTATCTGGACCCGCTCTCCTACGCGCACTTCCAGTACAACACCGGCCGCGTGCCGCGTTTGCTCGCCAAGGCCGGCCTCTTCAAGGTGCCTTTCGTCGGCGCGATCCTGCGCGGATCCGGGCAGATCCCCGTCTACCGCGAGACCACCAACGCCCTGGACGCATTCCGGGCCGCCGTGGCCGCCGTCGAGCGCGGCGAATGCGTGGCGTTTTATCCGGAGGGCACCCTCACCCGGGACCCGGAGATGTGGCCGATGGCCGGCAAGACCGGCGTCGCCCGCGTGGCGCTGATCACCAAGGCCCCCGTCATTCCCGTGGCCCAGTGGGGCGCGAACCTCGCGATGCCGCCCTACGCCAAGGAGAACAAGGTCCGGCTGTTCCCGCGCAAGACCCTCCAGGTGCTCGCCGGACCGCCCGTGGACCTCTCGGCCTTCTACGACCGCGAGCCCACGCCCGAGGTCCTCAAGGGCGCCACCGAGGCCATCATGGCCGACATCACCAAGCTCCTGGAGGAGCTGCGGGGCCAGAGCGCGCCCGCGCAGCCCTACGACCACCGCAAGGCCAGGGCGCAGCAGCGGCGCAAGGCCGCGGGGGAGGGCACCAAGTGACACGTCCCGTGAAGGCCGCCGTCTTCGGAACCGGCTCCTGGGGCACCGCCTTCGGCATGGTGCTCGCCGACGCCGGATGCGAGGTCACCCTGTGGGCCCGCCGCCCGGAGGTGGTCGACGCCGTCAACAACGGCCGCACCAACCCGGACTACTTCCCCGGTGTGGAGCTCCCGGCGAACCTGCGCGCCACCACCGACCCGGCCGAGGCGGCGCGCGGCGCCGACTTCACCGTCCTGTCCATCCCGTCCCAGACGCTGCGCGCCAACCTGGCCGAATGGGCCCCCCTGCTGGCCCCCGGCACCGTGCTCGTGTCCCTGATGAAGGGCATCGAACTCGGCACCGCCAAGCGGATGAGCGAGGTCATCGAGGAGGTGGCCAAGGTCCCCGCCGAGCGCGTCGCCGTCGTCACCGGGCCCAACCTGGCCCGCGAGATCGTCGCCCGGCAGCCCGCCGCCTCCGTCGTCGCCTGCGCGGACGAGGCCGTGGCCCAGCGCCTCCAGGCCGCCTGCCACACCCCGTACTTCCGCCCGTACACCAGCACCGACGTCATCGGCTGCGAGCTCGGCGGCGCCGTCAAGAACGTCATCGGCCTCGCCGTCGGCATCGCGGACGGCATGGGCCTGGGCGACAACACCAAGGGCTCCCTCATCACCCGCGGGCTCGCCGAAGCCACCCGGCTGGGCCTGGCGATGGGCGCCGACCCGCTCACCTTCTCCGGCCTCGCGGGCCTCGGCGACCTCGTCGCCACCTGCTCCTCGCCGCTCTCCCGCAACCACACCTTCGGCACCAACCTGGGCCGCGGGATGACCCTGGAGGAGACCATCGCGGTCACCAGCCAGACCGCGGAAGGGGTCAAGTCGTGCCAGTCCGTGGCGGATCTGGCACGCCGGTACGGAGTGGACATGCCGATCACCGACACGGTCGTCGACATCGTGCACCACGGCAAGCCGCCGCTGGTCGCGCTGAAGGAACTGATGGGGCGCAGCGCCAAACCGGAACGCCACTGACACCTTTCCGGACGTCTGAGCGGGTACCCTCGTGGCGATATGAGCAGCGAGAACCTCCCCCAGACCCCTGAGCAGCAGGGTCGCAAGCCCCGCGTGGCCGTCGTGTTCGGCGGCCGCAGCTCGGAACACGCCATTTCGGTCGTCACGGCGGGCGCGGTGCTGCGCTCCATCGACCGTGCCAAGTACGAGGTGCTGCCCATCGGCATCACCACGGACGGCCGGTGGGCCCTGACCGCCGACGAGCCCGAGCGCATGGCCATCGCGGACCGCGAGCTCCCCAGCGTGGACGCCCTCGCGGAGTCCCCGGACGGCGCCGTCGTGCTTTCCGTGGACCCCGCGAGCCGTGAGGTCGTCTACACCGAGCCCGGCGCCGTCCCCAAGGCGCTGGGCGAGGTCGACGTCGTCTTCCCCGTGCTCCACGGCCCCTACGGCGAGGACGGCACCCTCCAGGGCCTCCTGGAGCTCTCCGGTGTCCCGTACGTCGGCTCGGGCGTCCTCGCCTCGGCCGTCGGCCAGGACAAGGACTACATGAAGCGGGTGTTCACCTCCTTCGGGCTGAGCGTCGGCCCGTACGTGACCATCCGCCCCCGCGAGTGGGAGGCCGACCAGACCGCCGCCGAGGCGAAGATCCTGGACTTCGCCGGCGAGCACGGCTGGCCGCTGTTCATCAAGCCCGCCCGGGCCGGCTCCTCCATCGGCATCACCAAGGTCGACGACCCCTCCGGGCTGGACGCGGCGATCCGCGAGGCCCGCCGCCACGACCCGAAGATCATCGTGGAGGCGCTGCTGCGCGGCCGCGAGATCGAGTGCGGCGTCCTGGAGTTCGAGGACGGGCCGCGCGCCAGCGCCCCCGCCGAGATCCCGCCGGTCTCCAGCCACGACTTCTACGACTTCGAGGCGAAGTACATCGACTCCGCCTCCGGGATCGTGCCCGCCCCGCTCACCCCGGAGCAGACCGCCGAGGTGCAGCGGCTCGCGATCGAGGCCTTCGAGGCCGCGTCCTGCGAGGGCCTCGTGCGCGCGGACTTCTTCCTCACCGAGGACGGCACCTTCGTCATCAACGAGATCAACACCATGCCCGGTTTCACGCCGATCTCGATGTACCCGCGGATGTGGCAGGAGTCCGGCATCGAGTACCGGGAGCTGGTGGACCTCCTGATCCAGGCGGCGCTGCGCCGCTCCACCGGGCTGCGCTAGCGCCGCCCGGCCCCGTACAGCCGACCGCCCGCCGGGAGCCCCTCTTTCGAGGGGCACGCCGGCGGGCGGCGGTGTGAGCGCGGAGGGCACGGGGAGCCCGGCGGTCAGTACGAGGAGATCCCCACCGGGACGGTCCTGGCCACGGCGCCGGACAGACCGACCAGCATGCCCGCGTCCGTGACATGCTCCTTGGAGACCCGGACCTCCGTGTACGCCAGCCGCGCCCCGGTGGTGAACCGCAGACCGCCCCCCTCGGGCTTCTCCACCAGCCAGGCGACGCCGTCGACCTCGACGCCGTCCTGCTGGGGATCCGCCATCTTGGGGGGTTTGGGGATACCGCACCGCAGTACGATCGCCGAGCCGCCCCACGCGGCGGTCAGACCGGACTCCGGCGAGGTCGCGGTCCGCGCCAGTCCGTCCACCGTCTCCGGGAGCTCCTCGTGCAGAGCCGCACAGAGCTTCGCGACCGCGGCGGGCGGAGCGGGCGGCGGATCCACCCGGGCTCCGGAATCCCCCGGGGCACAGCCCGCGAGGGCCACGGCGGCCACGGCGGGCAGGGCCAGTACACGGAGGGGCCGGCGGTGCGGCAATGACATCACCGGCCAAGAGTAGACGGGGGCTACAGATGGACCACCGGGCAGGTCAGGGTGCGGGTGATCCCCTCCACCTGCTGCACCTTGGCGACCACCATGCGGCCGAGATCGTCGACGGTGTCGGCCTGGGCGCGCACGATCACGTCGTACGGCCCCGTCACGTCCTCGGCCTGGATCACCCCCGCGATCTTGGAGATGGACTCGGCGACGACCGACGCCTTGCCCACCTCGGTCTGGATGAGGATGTACGCCTGTACCACGGAACCTCCAGGGCGGCCACGAGGATCATTTCCCCTAACCTTCGGATGGGCCCGGGGACATCGGGCGGGCCCGGGGAAGAAGGGACGCCACGGTACCGCGTCGCCGCGTGCCACGGGGAGACCCGGGGGCCCGGCGCCGCGCACGGCGGGGCGTACGCAGAGCAGAAGTTGACCTATCTGTTGACGGTACCCAGAGCTGTGACGGCTCGCGACCGCAAGCGGACTTGCCAAGAAGGGGCACAGCGATGAAGGGCACTGTGGGCGAGCTGGGGGAGTTCGGGCTCATTCGGGAGCTCACCTCACGGCTCACCACCACCCCGGCGGTCCGGCTCGGACCCGGCGACGACGCCGCGGTGGTGTCGGCCCCCGACCGGAGGGTCGTGGCGAGCACGGACATCCTGCTGGAGGGCAGGCACTTCCGGCGCGACTGGTCCACCGCCTACGACGTCGGCCGCAAGGCGGCCGCGCAGAACCTGGCCGACATCGCCGCCATGGGCGCGGTGCCCACCGCGCTGCTGCTCGGCCTCGTCGTCCCGGCCGAGCTGCCGGTCACCTGGCCGACCGAGCTGATGGACGGCATCCGCGACGAATGCCAGGTCGCGGGCGCCGCCGTGGTCGGCGGGGACGTCGTGCGCGGCGACACCATCACCGTCTCCATCACCGCCCTGGGCGACCTGCGCAACCACGAGCCCGTCCTGCGCTCCGGCGCCCAGCCCGGCGACGTCGTCGCCGTCACCGGCTGGCTCGGCTGGTCCGCGGCGGGCTTCGCGGTGCTCTCCCGCGGCTTCCGCTCCCCGCGGGCGTTCGTCGAGGCGCACCGCCGCCCCGAACCGCCCTACCACGCAGGCCCCGCGGCCGCCGGGCTCGGCGCCACCGCCATGACCGACGTCAGCGACGGCCTGATCGCCGACCTGGGGCACATCGCCGAGGCCAGCAAGGTCCGCATCGACCTGCGCTCGGGGGCCGTGGACATCCCGACCCAGATGCACGACATCGGCCAGGCCGTCGGCGTGGACCCGCTCCAGTGGGTGCTCACCGGCGGAGAGGACCACGCCATCGTGGCCACCTTCCCGCCCGACGTGAAGCTCCCGGCCCGCTGGAAGGTCATCGGCTCCGTCCAGCACCGCTCCGCGCTGCCCCAGGTGACCGTCGACGGCGCCCCCTGGACCAGCACCGGCGGCTGGGACCACTTCGGCGCCGACCCGGCCGCCGAGGAGACCCCGTGAGCAGCGCCGGGTCCTCCGGGGCCGCGCCGCCGCGCTGCCTGACCGTCGCCGGCTCCGACTCCGGCGGCGGCGCCGGCATCCAGGCCGACCTCAAGACCATGCTGGCGCTCGGCGTGCACGGCATGAGCGTGGTCACCGCCGTGACCGCCCAGAACTCGCTCGGGGTGCGCGGGGTCTGGGAGCTGCCCGCCGAGGCCGTCACGGCCCAGTACAGGGCCGTGGCGGACGACATCGGCGTCCAGGCCGTCAAGACCGGGATGCTGTCCTCCGCCGTGCTGGTGGAGACGGTGGCGGGGCTGCTGGCCGGCACTCCCGCCCCGGTGGTCGTGGACCCCGTGGGGGTCTCCAAGCACGGGGACCCGCTGCTCGCCGCCTCGGCGCTGGACGCCGTACGCGGGGAACTGCTGCCCCGGGCCACGGTGGCGACGCCGAACCTGGACGAGGTGGCCCAGCTCACGGGGCTCGCCGTCGAGAGCGAGGACGACATGCGGCGGGCCGCCGACGCCGTCCTCGGCTACGGGCCCCGGTGGGCGCTGATCAAGGGCGGCCACCTCGCGGCGCACGGCGACCAGGCCGTGGACCTGCTCAGCGACGGCTCCGAGGAACTGTGGCTGCGGGCGCCCCGGCACGACAACCGGCACACCCACGGCACCGGCTGCACGCTCGCGAGCGCGATCGCGGCCGGCCTGGCCCGGGGACTCGCCGTCCCCGCGGCCGTCACGGCGGCGAAGGAGTACGTCACCGGCGCCATCGCCGCCGGCTTCGCGCTCGGCGGCGGCATCGGCCCGGTGGACCACGCCTGGCGGTGGCGCTGAGCCGCGGGCGTACCCCGACGGTCAGGCGCGGCCGCCCGTCAGGCGTGCCCGCCGGACAAGGCAAAAGGCCGGTTCACCAGAGGTGAACCGGCCTTCTTGGCAACCGGAAAGAGCTGCGCTACGACGACGGGAGGCGTCAGCGCGAGACCTTGCCGGCCTTGATGCACGAGGTGCAGGCGTTGAGGCGCTTCGGCGTCCCATTGACCACGGCACGGACGCGCTGGATGTTCGGGTTCCAGCGACGCGAGGTGCGGCGGTGCGAGTGGGAGATGTTGTTGCCGAAGCTCGGCCCCTTGGCGCAAACGTCGCAGTTGGCAGCCACAGGTCACTCCAAGACTTCAGATGCAATTACGGTGGAATCCGGCGCACCGGAATCAGAGATCTGAAGTGGCTTGCCGGACGAATGACCCGACTCTCGACGGGCAACCTGAGCAGCATACAACGACTGCTTGGGTCCGAGAAAACTACCATGACGGGGCACACCTCCGCCCCGGGCGCCCGAAGCGGAGGCCCCCCTTCGTTACCCTGCGGTGAACCCCGGCCCGCACAAGGAGGAACGCCCGGTGGCCCACGAGCCTGGCCCGCACACCCTCGACGCCGACGCGGTGCGCACCTGGAGCTCGCTGGCCCTGGCCGCACTGGGCCGGGCCCGCGAGGACATCGACGCGATCAACGTCTACCCGGTCGCGGACGCCGACACCGGAACCAACCTCTACCTCACCGCCGAAGCCGCCGCCCGGGCCCTGGACGAGTCCCTCGCCGGGGTGACGGAAGGCACAGCGCCCCCCGCCACCCTCGCCGCGGCCGTACGGGCCTACGCGCACGGCGCCCTCATAGGCGCCCGGGGCAACTCCGGGACCATCCTCGCCCAGCTGCTGCGCGGAGTCGCCGACGTCCTGGGCGCCGACGCCGCCGACCCCGCCGGCCGCGCCCCGGGCCCGCTGCTCGCCCGGGCCCTGACCCGCGCCGCCGAGGAGGCCTACCGGGCCGTCGCGCACCCGGTCGAGGGCACCATGCTCACCGTCGCCGCGGCCGCCGCCCGCGCCGCGGCCGCCGCCGGGACCGCCGCCACCGCCGCCGACGTCGCCCGCGCGGCCTACGACGGGGCCCGCGCCGCCCTCGCCGAGACCCCGGGGCAGCTTCCCGCCCTCGGGAAGGCCGGGGTGGTCGACGCCGGGGGCTGCGGACTGGTCGCCGTACTCGGCGCCCTGTGGCAGGCGCTGTCCGGCCGGGAACCCGCCGCCGAGCCCGTACGCGGCCCCGCCGTGCCCCTGCCCGTACCGCTGGACCCCGAGCCGTGCGAGCACGGGCAGGACGGCCCGGCGTACGAGGTGGTCTACCTGCTGGAGGCCTCCGACCAGGCCGTCGACGCGCTGCGCACCGCCCTCGACGGGCTCGGCGACTCCCTGGTGGTCGTCGGCGGCGACGGGCTGTGGAACGTCCACGTGCACGTCGACGACCCCGGCGCCGCCGTCGAGGCCGGGGTCGTCGCCGGGCGGCCCCACCGGATCCGCATCACCCACTTCGGCGACCAGCGCCGCCGCGCCACCGCCCCCCGCGCCCAGCGGGGCGTGGTCGCGGTCGTCCCGGGCGAGGGGCTGGCCACCCTGTGCGGCGAGGCCGGCGCCACCACGGTGCTGGCCCGCCCCGGGGAGCAGCCCGCCGCCGCCGAGCTGCTCGACGCCGTCCGCCGGGCACACGCCCGCGAGGTCGTCCTGCTGCCCGGCTGCCCGGAGCTGCGCGCCGCCGCCGCGGCCGCCGCCGAACAGGCGCGCGCGGAAGGGGTACGGGTGGCCGTGATCCCCACGCGCTCGGCGGTCCAGGGCCTGGCCGCCCTCGCCGTGCACGATCCGGAGGGCAGCTTCGACGAGGACGTCGTCGCCATGACCGCGGCCGCCGGGGCCACCCGCTACGGGGAACTGGCCGTCGCCGAACGGCAGTCCTTCACCTCCGCCGGGATCTGCCAGGCCGGGGACGTCCTCGGGCTCATCGACGGCGACGTCGCCGTCATCGGCGCGGGCCTGCCCGAGACCGCCGAGGCGGTCCTGGACCGCATGCTCGGCTCCGGCGGCGAACTGGTCACCCTCGTCCTGGGACCCGAAGTCCCGGACACCCTCGCCGCGCACCTGGAGGCGTACGTCCAGCACGCGCACCTGGCCGTCGACACCGTCACCTACCGCGGCGGGCGCTACTGCGCGCCCCTGCTCATCGGAGTCGAATAGCAGCCTTGTCACAGGCATGGTGTGCAATGGAACACGTGCCCGCGCTCGACGAAGACCTCAAGAAGACCCTCGGCCCCGCCACCGCCAAGGTGCTGGCCGAGCAGCTCGGCCTGCACACGGCCCTGGACCTGCTCCACCACTACCCCCGGCGGTACGCGGAGCGCGGCGAGCTGACGTCGCTGGCGGACCTCGCCGACCAGCTCGACGAGCACGTCACGGTCGTCGCCCAGGTCGCCGACGCCCGCCTGATGACCTACCAGGGCAGCCGCGGCGGGGGAAAGCGCCTTGAAGTCACCATCACCGACGGCAGCGGCCGCCTCCAGCTGGTCTTCTTCGGCGCCGGCGTCCACAAGCCGCACAAGGAACTGCTCCCCGGAAGCCGCGCGATGTTCGCCGGCAAGGTGTCGCGCTTCAACCACAAGCTCCAGCTCGCGCACCCGGCCTACGAGCCCCTCGGCGCCGACGCCTCCGACCGGGACGCCGCCACCGCCTTCGCCAACCAGCTGATCCCGATCTACCCGGCCTGCGCCAAGCTGGAGTCCTGGAAGATCGCCAAGTGCGTGGACGCGGTACTGCCCAGCGCCCAGGAGGCCGTCGACCCGCTGCCGCCCGCCCTGCGCGAGGGCCGCGGCCTGGTCCCGCTCACCGAGGCGCTGCTCAAGATCCACCGCCCCGCCACCAAGGCCGACGTCGAGGACGCCCGCCAACGCCTGAAGTGGGACGAGGCCTTCGTCCTCCAGGTCGCCCTGGCCCGCCGCCGGCACGCCGACTCCCAGCTCCCGGCGGTCGCCCGCCGCCCCGCCCCCGGCGGGCTCCTGGACGCCTTCGACGCCAAACTCCCCTTCACCCTCACCGAAGGCCAGCAGACCGTCTCCCGCGAGATCTTCGACGACCTCGCCACCAGCCACCCCATGCACCGCCTCCTCCAGGGCGAAGTGGGCTCCGGGAAGACGATGGTGGCCCTGCGGGCCATGCTCGCCGTCGTCGACTGCGGCGGACAGGCCGCGATGCTCGCCCCCACCGAGGTCCTCGCCCAGCAGCACCACCGCTCGATCACCGAGATGATGGGCGAACTCGCCGAAGGCGGGATGCTGGGCGGCTCCGACCAGGGCACCAAGGTGGTGCTGCTCACCGGCTCCATGGGCACGGCCGCCCGCCGCCAGGCCCTGCTCGACCTGGTCACCGGCGAGGCCGGCGTCGTCATCGGCACGCACGCGCTGATCGAGGACAAGGTGCAGTTCCACGACCTCGGCCTGGTCGTCGTGGACGAGCAGCACCGCTTCGGCGTCGAACAGCGCGACGCCCTGCGCTCCAAGGGCAAGCAGCCACCCCACCTGCTGGTGATGACCGCCACCCCGATCCCGCGCACCGTGGCGATGACCGTCTTCGGCGACCTCGAGACCTCCGTCCTCGACCAGCTGCCCGCCGGCCGCTCCCCGATCGCCACCCACGTGGTGCCCGCCAAGGACAAGCCGCACTTCCTCACCCGCGCCTGGGAGCGGGTCCGCGAGGAGGTGGAGAACGGCCACCAGGCGTACGTGGTGTGCCCGCGGATCGGCGACGGCGAGGACGAAGCCGGCAAGAAGAAGGCCTCCGCGGAGGACGAGGCGGAGAAGCGGCCGCCGCTGGCCGTGCTGGAGATCGCCGAGCAGCTCAGCCGCGGACCCCTCGCCGGGCTCGCCGTCGAGGTCCTTCACGGGCGGATGGACCCCGCCGACAAGGACGACGTCATGCGCCGCTTCGCCGCCGGCGAGGTCAAGGTGCTGGTCGCCACCACCGTCATCGAGGTCGGGGTGAACGTCCCCAACTCCACCGTCATGGTGATCATGGACGCGGACCGCTTCGGCGTCTCCCAGCTCCACCAGCTGCGCGGCCGCGTCGGCCGGGGCTCCGCACCGGGCCTGTGCCTGCTGGTCAGCGAGATGCACGAGGCCAGCCCCGCCCGCGCCCGGCTCGCCGCCGTCGCCGCCACCCTCGACGGCTTCGAACTCTCCCGGATCGACCTCGAACAGCGCCGCGAGGGCGACGTCCTCGGCCAGGCCCAGTCCGGCGTGCGCTCCTCGCTGCGGATGCTCGCCGTCATCGAGGACGAGGAGGTCATCGCCCAGGCCCGGGAGGAAGCCACCCGCGTGGTCGCCGCCGACCCCGAGCTGGAGCACCTCCCCGGCCTGCGCACCGCCCTCGGCGCGCTGCTGGACACCGAGCGGGAGCAGTACCTGGAGAAGGGATGACAATGGGGGTGCCCGTGGTAGCCCCCGAACACCGAAGGACCCCAGATGACCCGCGTGATCGCCGGCACCGCCGGCGGGCGACGGCTGGCCGTGCCGCCCGGCACCGGCACCCGCCCGACCTCCGACCGGATGCGCGAAGGGCTCTTCTCCACCTGGGAGTCCCTGCACGGCGTGCAGGGCGCCCGGGTGCTCGACCTGTACGCGGGCTCCGGCGCGGTCGGCCTGGAGGCCCTCTCCCGCGGCGCCGAGCGGTCGCTGCTGGTCGAGCCCGACGCGAAGGCCGCCAAGGCCATCCGGGACAACATCAAGGCGGTCGGCCTGCCCGGCGCCGAGTTCCGGGCCGGCAAGGCCGAGCAGATCGTCGCGGTCCCGGCGCACGGGGAGCCGTACGACATCGTCTTCATCGACCCGCCGTACGCCGTGGACCACGGGGAACTGCGGGAGATCCTGATCACACTCCGCTCCAATGGCTGGCTCACCGGCGATGCACTGGTCACCGTGGAACGCAGCACCAGGAGCGGCGCCTTCCCGTGGCCCGACGGCTTCGAGCCGCTCCGTTCGCGGAAGTACGGCGAGGGCACGCTTTGGTACGGTCGCGCCGCCTCCACCAGCGAAGACTCATGAACGAGGGAGTTCAGTTGCGCCGCGCGGTCTGTCCGGGGTCCTTCGACCCCATCCACAACGGACACCTCGACGTCATCGGACGCGCCGCGAGGCTGTACGACGTCGTGCACGTCGCCGTGATGATCAACAAGTCGAAGCAGGGGCTGTTCACCGTCGAGGAGCGGATCGAGCTGATCCGCGAGGCGACCGCCGACTACGGCAACGTCGAGGTGGAGGCCTTCCACGGCCTGCTCGTCGACTTCTGCAAGCAGCGGGACATCCCGGCCATCGTCAAGGGCCTGCGCGCGGTCAGCGACTTCGACTACGAACTCCAGATGGCCCAGATGAACAGGGGCCTGTCCGGCGTCGAGACCCTGTTCGTACCGACCATCCCCACCTACAGCTTCCTGTCGTCCTCCCTGGTCAAGGAGGTCGCGACCTGGGGCGGCGACGTCGCCCACCTGCTGCCCGCGCCCGTGCACGCGGCGCTGACCGAACGGCTGCGCGCCAAGTGACCCTCCGACGGACGGGCTGAGCTTCCCCGGCCCGTCCCCCGCGTCCGCCCGGTGGCCCTACAGTCGTCCCGTCAGTCCGAGGCGAAGAGAGCGCGAGCCCCCCATGGACGTACAGAAGAAGCTGGACGAGATCGTCGCGGCCGTCGGCGGCGCCCGCTCCCTGCCGATGTCGGCCTCCTGCGTGATCAACCGTGCGGAGCTCCTCGCGCAGCTCGAAGAGGTACGCAAGGCCCTGCCCGGCTCGCTCGCCCAGGCCCGGGAGCTGATCGGCGGGCGGGAGCAGCTGGTCGAGGAGGCCCGCCGGGAGGCGGAGCGCATCATCGAGACCGCGCACGCCCAGCGCGGCTCGCTGATCTCCGACACCGAGATCGCCCGCCGCTCGCAGGGCGAGGCGGACCGGATCCTGGCGGAGGCCCGCCGCGAGGCCGCGGAGATCAGGGCCGAGGCCGACGACTACGTGGACAGCAAGCTGGCCAACTTCGAGGTCGTGCTCAGCAAGACGATCGGCTCGGTGGACCGCGGCCGGGAGAAGCTGCTGGGCCGCGGCCCCGGCCCGGACGGCCAGGGCCACGACGGCTTCGAGGACACGGACGCCCCCGAGCGCAGCTCCGACCCGCGGACGCAGCGCGAGCAGGCGGACGCGTACGTGGACCGGAAGCTGGCCACCTTCGAGGCGGTGCTCGCCAAGACCCTGGAGGCCGTCGGCCGGGGCCGCCAGAAGCTGCTGGGCAGGGTCCCCACCGACGACCTCGGCGCGCACATGGCCGCGCAGGATGCCGCCGGAGCGCAGGGGGCCCGCCCCGCGAGCGACGCGGACTTCCTCGCCGGACTGGCGGACCCGGGGCCGGAGCCGCTGCCGGTCCCCGCCCAGCCGGAGCCGGTGTACGACACGTACACCGCCTCCTACGCCGCCCCGTATCCCCAGCAGCCGGCCCAGGACGCGTACGCCTACCAGGACGCCTACACCGGCTACCCGCAGCAGTCGGACCCGTACGGCGGCTACCTCCAGCAGCCCGACCCGTACGCCGCGTACCAGCAACCGCAGCAGCCGCAGCAGCCGCAGCACCCCCGGCAGCCGGCGCTCGACGAGACGAGCTTCTTCGACACGAGCATGATCAACCTCGACCAGCTGCGCCAGTACGAACAGGGGCGCTAGGCCCGGATTGGGCTCAGGGCGAAGGGCCGGGTATCCTGGCTGTTCGGTCGCGCGTATGCACCGCGATCCGTGCTGCCCGTACGTGCGGGACATGCGCACCATTCTTTGATCTTCAGCGATCTGTGAAAGCAGGAACGACCCTGAACACCCGCCTCGACCACCGCAACCCCCTCGTGTTCGACACGCACGAGCTGGGTCGGCGTCCTGGTGCCATGCAGCGGTTGTCCTGCGAGGTCGAGACGCCGGCGGACTTCGGTCTCGTCGACGTCATCGGAGTGCCGGAGGGCGCCCCGATGAAGCTCAACCTCCGCCTGGAGTCGGTCATGGAAGGGGTGCTTGTCACAGGCACCGTCCGTGCATCGGCCGTGGGGGAGTGCGTAAGGTGTCTGGAGACCGTCGAGCGCGAGCTCAAGGCGGACTTCCAGGAGATGTTCTCGTACCCTGACGCCGACGACCGGGGCCGCGCAAAGGCGGAGCCGGCCGACGACGCCGAGGACGACGAGGACACGCTCTTCCTCGAGGACGGCTTGTTCGACCTCGAACCCGTGCTGCGTGACGCGGTGGTGCTCGCACTGCCGATGCAGCCGGTGTGCCGGGAGGACTGTCTCGGACTGTGCCCCGATTGCGGGCTCAGCCTGAACGACGACCCGGAGCACCACCACGACGCCGTCGACATCCGTTGGGCGGCTTTGCAGGAACTCGTCGTGACCGATCAGGACGACGAGAAGGACAACATGAGCGGCACTGCATCTGACGACGTTCAGAGCGCCGCCGAGAAGCAGGAGAAGTAGCCGTGGCTGTTCCGAAGCGGAAGATGTCGCGCAGCAACACGCGCCACCGCCGGTCGCAGTGGAAGGCTGCGGTCCCCACCCTGGTTTCGTGTGAGCGTTGCCAGGAGCCGAAGCTCCAGCACATCGCGTGCCCGAGCTGCGGCACCTACAACAAGCGCCAGGTCCTCGAGGTCTGAGCGGCTGGTGAGAGGCGCAATGTCTGAGCTGTCCAACGCTGAGAAGCAGGCAGACAGTAACAACGCGGCCTCGTCCCACACGCTTCTGGAAGGGCGGCTCGGGTACCGACTCGAGTCCGCCCTTCTGGTGCGTGCGCTGACCCACCGTTCCTACGCGTACGAGAACGGCGGTCTGCCCACCAACGAACGCCTGGAGTTCCTCGGGGACTCCGTGTTGGGCCTGGTGGTCACGGACACGCTGTACACCACCCACCCCGACCTGCCCGAAGGCCAGCTGGCCAAACTGCGGGCCGCGGTGGTCAACTCTCGTGCGCTGGCGGAGGTCGGGCGTGGCCTCGACCTCGGTTCCTTCATCCGGCTCGGCCGGGGTGAAGAGGGCACGGGCGGCCGGGACAAGGCCTCCATCCTCGCCGACACCCTTGAAGCGGTGATCGGCGCGGTCTACCTCGACCAGGGCCTCGACGCGGCCTCGGAGCTGGTCCACCGGCTCTTCGACCCGCTCATCGAGAAGTCCTCCAACCTCGGTGCCGGCCTCGACTGGAAGACCAGTCTCCAGGAGCTCACGGCCGCCGAGGGGCTCGGCGTACCGGAGTACCTGGTCACCGAGACGGGCCCGGACCACGAGAAGACCTTCACTGCTGCCGCCCGCGTCGGTGGTGTCTCGTACGGCACCGGCACCGGCCGCAGCAAGAAGGAAGCGGAGCAGCAGGCCGCGGAGTCCGCCTGGCGCGGCATCCGCGCCGCCGCGGACGAGCGGAAGGCGGCGGAGGCCGCTGCCGCCGCCGCACCGGCACAGGTCGACGGGGCGCCGGCTCCCGTCGACCCGGCGCCGGGCGTCTGACCGCTTTCTTCTACAGTGACCCCGTCGCACCCCGGTGCGGCGGGGTTCGCTGTTTCCCCGCCGCGTCCCGCCCCCGTCCAGGAGGAACCCATGCCCGAGCTGCCCGAGGTCGAAGTGGTGCGGCGCGGCCTGGAGCGCTGGGTGGCCGGGCGGACCGTCGAAGCGGTCGAGGTGCTCCACCCCCGGGCCGTGCGCCGGCACCTGGCCGGAGGCCCCGACTTCGCGGCGCGCCTGGCCGGCCAGACCATCGGGGTGCCCCGCCGGCGCGGGAAGTACCTGTGGCTGCCCCTGGAGGGGCGGGAGCTGTCCGTCCTCGGCCACCTCGGGATGAGCGGGCAGCTGCTGGTGCAGCCGGCCGGCGCCCCCGACGAGAAGCACCTGCGGATCCGGGTGCGCTTCGCCGACGACGCCGGCACCGAGCTGCGCTTCGTCGACCAGCGCACCTTCGGCGGGCTCTCGCTGCACGAGACCGTCCCCGGCAGCGCCGAGGGGCTGCCGGACGTGATCGCGCACATCGCCCGCGACCCGCTGGACCCGCTCTTCGAGGAGGGGGCCTACCACCTGGCGCTCCGCGCGAAGCGCACCACCGTCAAGCGGGCGCTGCTGGACCAGTCGCTGATCAGCGGGGTCGGCAACATCTACGCCGACGAGGCGCTGTGGCGCGCGAGGCTGCACTACGAGCGCCCCACCGCCACCCTCACCCGCCCCCGGAGCGCGGAACTCCTGACCCATGTCCGGGAGGTCATGAACGCCGCCCTCGCCGTCGGCGGCACCAGCTTCGACAGCCTGTACGTCAACGTGAACGGCGAATCCGGCTACTTCGACCGGTCCCTCGACGCGTACGGGCGCGAGGGCGAGCCCTGCCGCCGCTGCGGTACGCCGATGCGGCGGCGGGCGTGGATGAACCGGTCCAGCTTCTTCTGCCCGCGCTGTCAGCGGCCGCCGCGCGCGGCGTCGTAGGACTCCCGGGAGGCGATGACCTCGGCCATGCTGCCCTCCACGAAGTGGATCAGGGCGAGCAGCCGGTCGGCGACCTCGCAGCCCAGGGGGGTCAGCTCGTAGTCCACGCGGGGCGGGTTGGTCGGCTGCGCCTCGCGGTGGACGATGCCGTCGCGCTCCAGGGCGTGGAGGGTCTGGGAGAGCATCTTTTCGCTCACGCCCTCGACCCGGCGGCGCAGCTCGTTGAAGCGGCAGGGGCCCTCGCGCAGCGCGCCCACGGTGAGGCTTCCCCAGCGGCCCGTGACGTGCTCCAGGGTTTCCCGCGAGGGGCAGGTGCGCGCGAAGACGTCGAAGGCCAGGTCGGCCGGGAGGGCTCCGGTACAGGTGGGCTTCTGCATACGACAAGCGTACTCCGGGGGAGCGCTAACTTTCTGCTTGCGCTTTCTAAAAGTTAGTGCTTACCTTTCCTCAGCGTCGCTTTGCGCCGGTCGCACCGCGCCGCCCCCCACGCTCTTGAGGAGAACAGCCATGTCCGCGCACACCACCACCCCCGTCGTCTCCATCGCCTACCACTCCGGATACGGCCACACCGCCGTCGTCGCCGAGGCCGTCCGGGCCGGCGCCGCCGCCACGGGGGCCACGGTCCACCTGATCAAGGTCGACGAGATCGGCGAGGCCGAGTGGGACCTGCTCGACGGGTCCGACGCGATCATCTTCGGTTCGCCGACCTACATGGGCACCGCGTCCGGCGCCTTCCACGTCTTCGCCGAGGCCACCTCGAAGCGCTGGTTCGGCGACGCGTGGCAGGACAAGGTCGCCGCGGGCTTCACCAACTCCGCCTCCAAGGCCGGCGACAAGCTGAACACCCTGCAGTACTTCCAGATGCTGGCCTCGCAGCACGGCATGAGCTGGGTCAACCTGGGTCTGAAGCCGGGCTGGAACTCCACCGCCGGCACCGAGTTCGACCTCAACCGCCTCGGCTTCTCCTCCGGCGCGGCCGCCCAGACCAACTCCGACGAGGGTCCGGAGGGCGTCCACAAGGCCGACATCGCCACCGCCGAGCACCTCGGCCGGCGCGTCGCCGAGCACACCCGCGTGGTCCTGGCGGGCCGGGCGGCCCTGGCGGTGGCCGCGGTCTGAGCGCCGCGCCGCTCCGGCGGCCGGCCGGCCGGGAGCTCCCCGGCGGCCCGGACATCCCCGTGTCGGCCCGGGAAGCCCCCGGGCGGCCGGGCCGTCAGAAGCCGAAGTCCTGCGTCCACCAGGGGCCGCCCGAGGCGAAGTGGACGCCGACGCCCAGGGTGCGGAATTCGCAGTTGAGGATGTTCGCCTTGTGGCCCGGGCTGTTCATCCAGGCCTGCATCACCGACTTCGCGTCCCCCTGGCCGCGCGCGATGTTCTCGCCGCCCATGCCGGAGATGCCGGCGTTCTGGGCCCGCTGCCACGGGGTGTTCCCGTCCGGGTCGGTGTGGTCGAAGAAGCCCCGTACGGCCATGTCCTTGCTGAAGGCACCGGCCAGCGCCGCCAGCGGCGGGTTCGCCCGCACCGGGACGCACCCGGCCTGGGCGCGCTCCTGGTTCACCAGTGCGAGCACCTCCGCCTCCTCGGCGGAGTGCCCGTCGGTCGCCGGCGGGGCCGGCGGCTTCGGCGCCGCCGGGGGCTTCGGGGCGACCGGCTCGGGAGCCGCGGGCTTGGGGGCCACGGGCTTCGGGGCGGCCGGAGCCGCACTCTTCTCCGGGGCCTTGGGAGAGGCCGAGGGCGAGGGGGAGGCTGACGGTGACGCCGAGGGGGAGGGCGGGGCGGACGGGCTGGGGGAGGCCGAGGGGGCCGTCCGGGACGCGCTCGCCTCGGGGGCGGCGGAGGCCCGGCCCGACAGGTTGGCCAGGCCGTTCGGCTGCTCGGCCCCGCCGCCGGCGGGGGTGGGGGAGGGCTCGGCCCGGGCCTCGGTCTTCTCGCCGGAGCCCGTTCCGACGTACGGGAAGGAGCCGCCGACCGGGACGAACCCGGTCGTCACGGCCGCCGTACCGAGGGCCACCGCCACCGCGCCGCCGAGCAGCCCGGTACGCACGGCGGTGCGCTTGGCGCCGCGCCGAGGTGCGGCGTGCAGTCGGTGGCGTCCCATGGGTGCCGTGCCTTCCCTTTGCAAGATCAACGTTTGCTCACCCGAACGGGTGAGTCATTGGTGGGGGACTGTAGCCCATGGGCCCAGGGGGGTGACGCGCTGCGAAACCCTTTGCCCGGTTAGCGTTCTTGCATGAATGAAGATGTCCGCATGACCGCCTGGGTGCGCGGCCGTGTACAGGGAGTGGGCTTCCGCTGGTTCACCAGGGCCAATGCTCTGGAGATCGGTGGACTGGCCGGCTTCGCGCTCAACCTCGACGACGGCCGAGTGCAGGTGGTGGCGGAAGGTCAACGTGAGAATTGCCACCGGCTGCTGGACTGGCTCCGCTCCTCCGACACGCCCGGCCGGGTGGACGGAGTGACAGAGATCTGGGGCACACCGCGCGGCGGCTACGACGGCTTCGAGATCCGGTGAGCGAGCGACCGGTCATGGACGGATCAGGCCTCAGGAACGTCCGCACCCGGTCGGATCTGCGCATTCGCCGCCGAGGCGTTGCCGCGGCCGGACATCCGTGGAAGGCTCGGAGGCGAAGCGGATCTCTCCGCCCCTCGCGCGGACCGGGCCGCCCGCCGATACGGGGCGTGATCGTGTTGACCGTCAAACTTTTTGGTGAGACGCTGGAAGCCCCGCGCACCTGAGCTGTTTGGCAGTGCTGGCAGTAGGCAGTTTGAGCAAGACAAGGCGCGCAGTGACTGGCTACTGGTTGTCGCTGTCGGACATCCGCGGGTGCGATTCCCTCACGACCCACACCGCTTCGGTCGGTCACTCAGTGTGGAGGACCATCCATCATGGCAAAGGCGCTTCTCGGTTACGTCGGCGGTTCCGACCCGCGACTCCTCGCCGAGATGCGACGGCTTCAGCAGCGCGTCCAGGACCTCGAGTCCGAGCTCGGACGGATCCAGTCCGAGAACGACGCACTGACCGCGGCCGCCGCTCAGCACGGAGACTCGGTGCTCGACAGCATCGTGGACGTATCCAAGGCGGAGCCTGCGCTCACCTAGTCCGCGCTCACCCGTCGTTCGACTCCAGCCCCGAATGATCTGCAAGGGACGCCTCGGCGTCCCTTCTTTCTTTCCCCGGGCTTTCCCCCGAGTCCTGACCCGCTCCGGCTCCTTCTTTCCCGCACGGCTGCCGCCCCGCCGCGCCGGGGGCGGGTGGTGCTTCCTTTAACGTCTGATGTGCCCTGCACCTTCAGGGGTGAAACCGAACGTGAAAGGTAGAGTCCGGCGGCGTGCACCTCAAGTCCCTGACCCTGCGCGGCTTCAAATCGTTCGCGTCCGCCACCACCCTGCGCTTCGAACCCGGCATCACCTGCGTCGTCGGCCCGAACGGATCGGGCAAGTCCAACGTGGTGGACGCGCTGTCCTGGGTCATGGGGGAACAAGGGGCCAAGTCCCTGCGCGGCGGGAAGATGGAAGACGTCATCTTCGCGGGCACCACGGGGCGGCCGCCGCTCGGACGGGCCGAGGTCTCCCTGACCATCGACAACTCCGACGGGGCCCTGCCCATCGAGTACGCCGAGGTCACGATCACGCGGATCATGTTCCGCGGCGGCAGCAGCGAGTACCAGATCAACGGGGACACCTGCCGGCTCCTCGACATCCAGGAGCTGCTCTCCGACTCCGGCATCGGCCGCGAGATGCACGTCATCGTCGGCCAGGGCCAGCTCGACTCCGTCCTGCACGCCGACCCCATGGGCCGCCGCGCCTTCATCGAGGAGGCGGCGGGCGTCCTGAAGCACCGCAGGCGCAAGGAGAAGGCGCTGCGCAAACTCGACGCGATGCAGGCCAACCTCGCGCGGGTGCAGGACCTGACCGACGAACTGCGCCGCCGGCTCAAGCCCCTGGGGCGGCAGGCGGCGGTGGCCCGTCGGGCCGCCGTGATCCAGGCCGACCTGCGCGACGCGAAGCTGCGGCTGCTCGCCGACGACCTCGTCGCCCTCAGGAGCGCGCTCGACGCGGAGATTGCCGACGAGGCCGCACTCAAGGAGCGCAAGGAGTCCGCCGAGCGGGACCTCGCCGACGCGCTGCGGCGCGAGGCCGGACTGGAGGAGACGGTACGCCGCCTCGCGCCCCGGCTCCAGCGGGCCCAGCACACCTGGTACGAGCTGTCGCAGCTGGCCGAGCGGGTGCGCGGGACGGCGTCCCTGGCCGAGGCCCGGGTCAGGAGCGCGTCGGCCCCCGCCGAGGAGGAGCGGCGCGGCCGCGACCCCGAGGAGATGGAGCGGGAGGCCGCGCGGATCCGGGAGCAGGAGGCGGAGCTGACGGCCGCGCTGGAGGCGGCCGAACGGGCGCTGGAGGACACCGCCGAGCACCGGGCGGGGCTGGAGCGGGCGCTCGCCGAGGAGGAGCGCCGGCTGCGGGACGCCGCCCGGGCCATCGCCGACCGGCGTGAGGAGCTGGCCCGGCTGACGGGGCGGCTCGGGGCGGCCCGGTCGCGGGCGGGCGCGGCGCAGGCGGAGGTCGAGCGGCTCGTGGCGGCCCGGGACGAGGCGCTGGCCCGGGCGGGGGCCGCGCGGGAGGAGTACGAGGAACTGGCCGAGGAGGTCGGCGGGCTCGAGGACCCTTCGGTGGAGGGGGAGTACGAGGCGGCGAAGGCCGCACTGACCGGGGCGCAGGCCGCGCTGGCGGCGGCCCGGGAGGCGCTGACCACGGCGGAACGGTCCCGGGCGGCGGTGTCGGCGCGGCGGGAGGCGCTCGCGCTGGGGCTGCGGCGCAAGGACGGGACGGGGGCGCTGCTCGCGGCGCGCGAGCGGCTGGCGGGGCTGCTCGGCCCGGCGGCGGAGCGGGTGGCGGTGGCCCCGGGGTACGAGGTCGCCGTGGCCGCCGCGCTGGGGGCGGCCGCCGACGCCGTGGCCGTGACCTCCGCGGGGGCGGCGGCGGGGGCGATCCGGCACCTGCGGGATGCCGATGCGGGGCGGGCGACGTTCCTCATCGCTCCCCCGGCCCCCGCGCTGATCCCGGGGCAGGGCCCCGTGGCAGCGGGCGCCGCCGGACTGCCCGGACAGGCCCACGCGGACGCCCCCCACCCCGCCCCCGCCCGGCACCGCGGCTCCGCCCCGGCGGGGCCGGAGGCCGCGGCGGCGGTCGTGGACGTGGCGGCGGGGTGCGGGTACCCGGCGGCCGCTTCGTTCGTCGGCGGGGACGCCGAGGTGCGGTGGGCCGTGGGCTGGGTGCTGCGCGAGCACGTCGTGGTCGGGAGCCTGGAGGAGGCCGAGGCCGTCGTCGCCGAGCACCCCGGCCTCATCGCGGTGACCACCGACGGGGACGTGCTCGGCGCCCACGTCGCGCACGGCGGCTCCGCGGGAGCGCCCAGCCTGATCGAGGTGCAGGCCGCCGTGGACGAGGCGGCGGCGGAACTGGAGCGGCTGGACGGCGAGTGCCGCGCGCTGGCCGGGGCCGAGGAGAACGCCCGGCGGCACCACGCCGAGGCCGCCGCCCGGGCCGAGGAGCTGGCGGAGCGGCGCCGGGCCGCGGAGCGGGCCCGGGCCGGGGCCGCCCAGCAGCTCGGCAGGCTCGCCGGGCAGGCGAAGGGCGCCCTGGGCGAAGCCGAGCGCAGCGCCCGGGCGGCGGCCACCGCCGAGGAGGCGTACGAGCGCGCGCGGGCCGACGTGGAGGAGTGCGCGGAGCGGCTCGCGGCGGCGCAGGAGCTGCCGCTGGCGGACGAGCCCGACACCGCGGTCCGGGACCGGCTCGCCGCCGACGGGGCGAACGCGCGGCAGACCGAGATGGAGGCCCGCCTCCAGCTGCGTACCCACGAGGAGCGGGTCAAGGGCCTGGCCGGGCGGGCGGACGCGCTCGACCGCGGCGCCCGCGCCGAACGCGAGGCCCGGGCCCGTGCGGAGCGGCGCCGGCAGCGGCTGCGGCACGAGGCCGGGGTGGCCCGGGCCGTGGCCGACGGGGCGCGGCAGCTGCTCGCGCACCTGGAGGTGTCGATCGGCCGGGCGGAGCAGGAGCGGACGGCCGCCGAGCACGCCAAGGGGCTGCGCGAGCGGGAGCTGGGCGAGGCCCGCGGCCGGGGCCGTGACCTCAAGGGCGAACTGGACAAGCTCACCGACTCCGTGCACCGCGGCGAGGTGCTCGGCGCCGAGAAGCGGCTGCGGATCGAGCAGCTGGAGACGCGGGCGCTGGAGGAGCTGGGCGTGGAGCCGGCCGCTCTGGTGGCGGAGTACGGGCCCGACCAGCCGGTCCCTCCGTCCCCGCCGGCCGAGGGCGAGGAGCTTCCGGCGGACCCGGAGCACCCGCGCAACCGGCCCGGCCCCTTCGACCGCGCCCGTCAGGAGAAGCGGCTCAAGGCGGCCGAGCGCGCCTACCAGCAGCTCGGCAAGGTCAATCCGCTCGCGCTGGAGGAGTTCGCCGCGCTCGAGGAACGCCACCGGTTCCTCAGCGAGCAGCTGGCGGACCTGCGCAAGACCCGGGCCGACCTCCTTCAAGTGGTGAAGGAGGTCGACCAGCGCGTCGAGCAGGTCTTCACCGAAGCCTTCCAGGACACCGCCCGCGAGTTCGAGGGGGTGTTCTCACGGCTGTTCCCCGGCGGCGAGGGCCGTCTCGTGCTCACGGACCCGGACGACATGCTGGCCACCGGGGTGGACGTCGAGGCCCGCCCGCCCGGCAAGAAGGTCAAGCGGCTGTCCCTGCTGTCCGGCGGCGAGCGCTCGCTGACGGCCGTGGCGCTGCTGGTCTCCATCTTCAAGGCGCGGCCCAGCCCGTTCTACGTGATGGACGAGGTCGAGGCCGCCCTGGACGACACCAACCTCCAGCGGCTGATCCGCATCATGCGGGAGCTCCAAGAGAGCTCGCAGCTGATCGTCATCACGCACCAGAAGCGGACGATGGAGGTCGCGGACGCCCTCTACGGCGTCTCGATGCAGGGCGACGGCGTCTCGAAGGTCATCAGCCAGCGACTCCGCTGAACGCTCCTACCCTTCAAAACCTGAAATCAACAGCCCTGGCCTGAAGTTATTCCGACCTTCACATGACCTCTTGACTTCAGGAAATGAACACATAGGCTCTGTGCTGCCTCCCGCCTTCCAGTGGTGCCCGATATTGACCTGTGCGCCACTAGGAGAACGGACACGACCCCCCACGGAGCACACCTTGACCAGCAGCACAGCGCAGGTACCGGCGCCCGGCGGCGGACGCGCGTCCCAGCCCGACCACCTCGGGCACGTCATCTTCATCACCGCGGCCGCGGCGATGGGCGGATTCCTCTTCGGCTACGACAGCTCCGTCATCAACGGCGCCGTCGTCGCCATCCGCGACCGCTTCGACGTCGGATCGGGCGCACTCGCCCAGGTGATCGCCGCCGCACTGATCGGCTGCGCCCTCGGCGCCGCCACCGCGGGACGCATCGCCGACCGGATCGGCCGTATCCGCTGCATGCAGATCGCCGCCCTCCTCTTCACCGCGAGCGCCATCGGCTCGGCCCTCCCGTTCGCGCTCTGGGACCTCGCCGCGTGGCGCGTCGTCGGCGGCTTCGGCATCGGCATGGCGTCCGTCATCGGCCCCGCCTACATCGCCGAGGTGTCCCCGGCCGCGTACCGGGGCCGGCTGGCCTCCTTCCAGCAGGCCGCCATCGTCATCGGCATCGCCGTCTCGCAGCTGGTCAACTGGGGCATCCTCAACCTCGCCGACGGCGAGCAGCGCGGGAAGGTCGGCGGGCTGGAGGCCTGGCAGTGGATGCTCGGCGTGATGGTGGTCCCCGCCGTGCTCTACGGGCTGATGTCCTTCGTCATCCCCGAGTCCCCGCGCTTCCTGATCTCCGTCGGCCGCACCACCGAGGCCAAGAAGGTGCTGTCCGAGGTCGAGGGCACCAAGGTCGACCTGGACGGGCGCGTCGCCGAGATCGAGGCGGCCATGCGCTCCGAGCACAAGTCCACCTTCAAGGACCTGCTCGGCGGCCGCTTCGGCCTGCTGCCGATCGTCTGGATCGGCATCGGCCTCTCGGTCTTCCAGCAGCTCGTCGGCATCAACGTGATCTTCTACTACAGCTCCTCGCTGTGGCAGTCCGTCGGCATCGACCCGACCAGCTCGTTCCTCTACTCCTTCACCACGTCGATCATCAACATCATCGGCACGGTGATCGCGATGATCTTCGTCGACCGGATCGGCCGCAAGCCGCTCGCGCTGATCGGCTCGGCCGGCATGGCGGTCTCGCTCGGCCTCTGCGCCTGGGCGTTCTCCTACAAGACCGGCACCGGCGACAACATCTCCATGCCCGACACCCAGGGCACGGTCGCGCTGATCGCCGCGCACTGCTTCGTGCTCTTCTTCGCCCTGTCCTGGGGCGTGGTGGTCTGGGTGCTGCTCGGCGAGATGTTCCCCAACCGGATCCGGGCGGCCGCCCTCGGCGTCGCCGCCGCCGCCCAGTGGGTCGCCAACTGGGTCATCACCGTCACCTTCCCGACCCTGTCGGACTGGAACCTGTCCGGCGCCTACGTCATCTACACCGTCTTCGCCGTGCTCTCGATCCCGTTCATCCTCAAGTGGGTGCCGGAGACCAAGGGCAAGGCGTTGGAGGAGATGGGGTAACCACTCCCCGCCACCACCCCTCTCCTCCGCGGTGCTGCCCCGGCTCAGTCCCTGAGCCGGGGCAGCACCTTTTCGCACAGCAGCCGCAGGCTGCGCCAGCCCTCCTCCACGGGCATGCCCCCGCACAGCGGGTGGAGCACCAGGTTCCCCGCCTCGCCGGCGCCCCGGGCGTACGCCACCGCCTGTTCCGGGGTCAGCACCCGGTAGACGCCCTCCGCCCGCAGTCCGGCCACCGAGCGCGCGTCCGACCGTACGGCGCTGCGGATCTCCTCGGACTGCCAGGAGGCGTACGTCCCCGCCTCGTGCAGGAAGTGCTCGCCGTACCGCGCCCACACCCGGTCCGGGTCCTCCGCGACGTGCAGCAGCGGGGTCTCGGCGGCCGGCATCATGCAGAACCCCTCGGTGCCGTGCTCCGCGAGCTGCTCCTGGTAGTACGCCTCCAGCTCCGGCAGGTGCGCGCTGGGGAAGAAGGGCAGCCCCAGCCGGGCCGCGCGGCGGGCCGCCGCCCTGGAACTGCCGCCGACCAGGAGCAGCGGGTGCGGCTGGGTGAAGGGGCGCGGGGTGACGCGTACGGTGCGGCCGCGGAAGGTGAACGGCTCGCCGGTCCACGCCTTCAGCAGGGTCTCCAGCAGCTCGTCCTGGAGCCGCCCGCGCCGGCCCCACTCCACGCCCTGCTGCTCGTACTCCTCGGGCCGGTAGCCGATGCCCGCCACCGTCACCAGCCGGCCGCCGCTCAGCAGGTCGAGCACCGCGATGTCCTCGGCGGCCCTCAGCGGGTCGTGGAGCGGGCCGATGATCGCGGAGACGGTGACCGCGATCCGGCGGGTGGCGCCGAGGACCGCGCCGGCGAAGGCGAAGGGGGAGGGCAGCCAGTTGTTGGAGGTGCCGTGGTGCTCCTCGGTCTGGACGGTGTCGATCCCGTGCTCGTCCGCGTACTGCGCCATCTCCAGCGCCGCCCGGTAGCGGGCGGAGAGGCTTTCCGGGGTGGCGTTCGGGTCGACGAGGTTGAACCGGGCCACGGTGATGGGCATGGGAGGGTCCCCCTTCGCCTGGTGCGCCCCTTCCGCCGGATGCGGGCGGGGCGGGCGAGGGGGGACGTTAGCTGACGCTGCGTCAGTCGGCCAGGGCTCCGGCGGGCTCGCGCTCCGCGCCCGGCCCCGGCACGGCAGGGGCGGCGGTGCGCGGCAGCACGGCGTACAGCGCGGCGGAGACGGCGATGCCGGTCACCCAGCCGAGGCCGTTCTCCCCGATCCAGGTGGCGGCGAGCGGCCCGCTGAACCAGTCCACCCGGGTGAACAGCAGCCCCGCCACCAGGGCGACGCCCCAGGCGGTCATCGCCTGCCAGGCGAAGCCGCCCCGGTACCAGTAGGCGCTGCCCGCGGTCGTGTCCAGCAGCGCGGGGCCGTCGTAGGAGGTACGGCGCAGCATGTCCACGCCGAAGACGCCGATCCACGCGGAGAACGCCACGGCCAGCAGGGTCAGGAAGGAGATGAACGAGCCGAAGAAGCTCGTCGCCACCACCATCAGCAGGAAGCCGAAGACCAGGCTGATGACGGCGTTGACGCTGACCGCCCAGGCGCGCGGCACCCTGATGCCCAGGGTCTGCGCGGTGAAGCCGGCGGAGTACATCGACATCGAGTTGATCAGCAGCATCCCGATCAGGGCGATGAGCAGGTAGGGGACCGCGATCCAGGTCGGCAGCAGCTCGCCGATGAAGGAGACCGGGTCCTGCGCGCTCGCCAGGTCCGGCGTGCCGACCGCCATCACCGCACCCATCAGCACCATCGGCAGGACGACCACGCCCGCGCCGCCGATCGTCGCGCCGACCATGCCCTTGGCGGAGGCGGTGCGCGGCAGGTACCGGGTGAAGTCGGGGCCCGAGGGGACCCAGCTGATGCCGCCGGCCGCGATGGTGCCGATGCCCGCGACCATCATCGCGGTGGAGCCGGCCGGCTTGCCGAAGACGGCGGACCAGTCGGTGGTGAAGAGCAGGTAGCCGAGGACGAGCACGCTGAAGCCGCCGAAGAGGTACGTCGACCACGTCGAGCAGACGCGCAGCGCCTTGATGCCGAGCCCCGAGACCGCGAAGGTGCAGCCCACGAAGAAGAGGAGGGTGACGACGATGAGCGCGGTGCTGCTCCGCACCCCGAAGAGCAGGTCGAGGACGGTCAGCACGGCGTAGGCGCCGCTGACGGCGTTGATCGTCTCCCAGCCCCAGCGCGCCACCCAGATCAGGGCGCCGGGGAAGAGGTTGCCGCGCTGGCCGAACACGGCCCGCGACAGCGCCATGCCGGGCGCGCCGCCGCGCTTGCCGGCGATGGAGACCAGGCCGACGATCCCGTACGAGACGACCGGCGCGGCGACCGCGACGACGAGCACCTGCCAGATGTTGAGCTTGTTGAAGATCACCAGCCCCGCGCCCATGGTGAGCAGCAGCACGCTGATGTTCGCGGCGACCCACGTGGGGACCAGCTCGCGCACCCGGCCGGTGCGCTCGCCGTCGGGTACGGGCTCCAGCCCGCGGGTTTCGGCGGCTGACTCAGCGGACATGCGGTTGCTCCGTGGGGCGTGATGAGGGAGGAAGTCGTCCATCATCGTGGATGTGCGGGCAAAACACTAAATGGGGGCTTAGTGCCCGGTACGGGCGCCGAGGTCCGGGCTCCGGGGCCGCCGTGGCCGATACTGGGGAGCGTTATGGAAATCCTCATCCTTGCTGTAGTCATCGCCCTGGTCGCGGTCGGCGCGATCAGCGGGCTCGTGGTCAGCAGCCGCAAGAAGAAGCAGCTGCCCCCCACGGCGCCGCCGAGCACGCCGACCATCACTGCCCCGCCCGCCGAACCGCAGGTGGGGGAGGACTCCGCGCCGACGGCCGAAGAGCCGCGCCGGACCATCGAGGAGGTCGTGCTCCCCGAGGCGGAGGCAGCGGCCCCCGAGGCCCCCGTCGAAGAGGCCGTCCCGGCCGCGCCCGAGATCGAGGTGCCCGAGCCCACCGCCGGCCGCCTGGTCCGGCTGCGGGCGCGGCTCGCCCGTTCGCAGAACTCGCTCGGCAAGGGGCTGCTCACGCTGCTCTCGCGCGAGCACCTCGACGAGGACACCTGGGAGGAGATCGAGGAGACCCTCCTCATCGCCGACGTCGGTGTCGCCCCGACGCAGGAGCTGGTGGAGCGGCTCCGCGAGCGGGTCAAGGTGCTCGGCACCCGCACGCCCGCCGAGCTGCGCACCCTGCTGAAGGAGGAACTGCTGGCCCTGGTCGGCACCGACTTCGACCGTGCCGTGAAGACCGAGAGCGGCATGGACACCCCCGGCGTCGTGATGGTCGTCGGCGTCAACGGCACCGGCAAGACCACCACCACCGGCAAGCTCGCCCGCGTGCTCGTCGCCGACGGCCGCAGCGTGGTGCTCGGTGCCGCCGACACCTTCCGCGCCGCCGCCGCCGACCAGCTCCAGACCTGGGGCGAGCGGGTCGGGGCGCGCACCGTGCGCGGGCCCGAGGGCGGCGACCCCGCCTCCATCGCCTACGACGCGGTCAAGGAGGGCATCGCCGAGGGCGCCGACGTGGTGCTCATCGACACCGCGGGCCGGCTGCACACCAAGACCGGCCTCATGGACGAGCTCGGCAAGGTCAAGCGCGTCGTGGAGAAGCACGGCCCGCTGGACGAGGTCCTGCTGGTCCTCGACGCCACCACCGGGCAGAACGGCCTGACCCAGGCGCGCGTCTTCGCCGAGGTCGTCGACATCACCGGCATCGTGCTGACCAAGCTCGACGGCACGGCCAAGGGCGGCATCGTCGTCGCCGTCCAGCGCGAGCTGGGCGTCCCGGTCAAGCTCGTCGGCCTGGGCGAGGGCCCGGACGACCTGGCCCCCTTCGAGCCGGAGGCGTTCGTCGACGCCCTCATCGGCGACTGAGCCGCCGGCCCGGTCCCGAAGGACGTACGCAGAACGGTGCCCCCGGATCCGTCAGGACCGGGGGCACCGCCGTGCGCGGGGGCCGTCAGCGCCGGAAGCGGTGACAGGTGTAGGCCAGGGTGCCGAGCAGCAGGCGGGCCTGCGGGGGGCTGCCCGCACTGTCCAGCGCGGGCCCGCGCAGCCAGCCGGCCGGGCCGAGGCCCGCGTGGTCGGAGGGCGGGGCGGTCAGGAAGGCGCCGCGGCCCAGGGCGCGCAGGTCCAGATCGGCGTCGTCCCAGCCCATCCGGTACAGCAGCTCCGGCAGCTCGGCGGCGGCGCCCGGGGCGACGAAGAACTGCGCCCGGCCGTCCGGGGTGGCCGTCACGGGCCCCAGCGGCAGGCCCATCCGCTCCAGCCGGACCAGCGCGCGGCGCCCGGCCTCGGCGGAGACCTCGATGACGTCGAAGGCGCGGCCGACCGGGAGCAGGATCGCCGCGCCCGGATACTCGCCCCAGATCTCGGAGACCTCGTCCAGGGTGGCGCCTCCCGGGACGGTCGGAGCGAAGTCCAGCGGATGCGCCCCCGGCGCGCCGCAGTTCGTATGACCGCAGGAGCAGTCGCGCCGCGGGCCGGCGGCACGGGCTCCGGGGACCGCGTCCCAGCCCCAGATGCCGGTGTACTCCGCCACCGTCGTGCACTCCGCGGTCCGGCCCCGGCGCCGGACGCCGGAACGGAACTCCTTGGTGCTGCGGCTGCCGCCGATCGTGAAGCCCATGCCCATGCCCCCTCCAACGGGTCGGACGCGCCGGTGGTTACGACCTCGGCGAGACCTGTCGGAGGCCGGACGGGGCGCGTCCTCCACCGAGGCTGCCCGGCGCACTCCCCGCCGCGCGCGCCCCGAGCGCACTCCTGTCCAACCACTGTGGTTTCGCCTTGGTGTCAAGTGAATCGCGCCTGGCCGTCGGCGAGTTCATTCAAAGGGGTGGCGAATGGTGGCGTTTCCGGAATCGACCTCGCCGACGGGGTGATCGTAGGATTACTTTCGGTGCACGAACCGGACGGCAGGCCCATCCGTGGGTATGCCGGAGGCAATCGGTGGAGGACTTGTGAAGGTCCCCGGCGGCGTCGGCCGCCCCGGCCAGGGTTTCGTGTGAAGAGGCGATGCGGATGGGGGCGTTCCAGTGAGCGGCAACGGCGCAAGCGGAACGAGCGGCGAATCCGCTGTGCGGAACGAACAGCTGAGCTCGTGGTTCGTCCGCAGCGGCTGGTCCAAGGGCGAACTCGCGCGCCAGGTAAACCGCCGGGCCCGCCAGATGGGCGCCCACCACATCAGCACCGACACCTCCCGCGTACGCCGCTGGCTCGACGGCGAACAGCCCCGCGAGCCCGTGCCGCGCATCCTCTCGGAGCTCTTCTCCGAACGCTTCGGATCCGTCGTCGCCATCGAACAGCTGGGCCTGCGCACCGCCCACCAGACCCCCTCCGTCTCCGGCGTCGACCTGCCCTGGGCGGGCCCGCAGACGGTGGAACTGCTCAGCGAGTTCTCCCGCAGCGACCTGATGCTGGCCCGCCGCGGCTTCCTCGGGACCTCGCTCGCCCTCTCCGCCGGCCCCGCCCTGATCGAGCCGATGCAGCGCTGGCTCGTCCCGGCCCCGGCCGCCGACCTCGGACCCCGCACCGACACCGGGCCCTCGGGCGCGCTCGGCGGACACCGGCCGCCCCGGCTGTCCGAGCCGGAGCTCGACCTCCTCGAAGCCACCACCGTGATGTTCCGCCAGTGGGACGCCCAGTGCGGCGGCGGACTGCGCCGCAAGGCCGTCGTCGGACAGCTCCACGAGGTCACCGACCTGCTCCAGGAGAACCACCCCGGGCCGGTCATGAAGCGGCTCTTCAAGGTCGCCGCCGAACTCGCCGAGCTCGCCGGCTGGATGAGCTACGACATCGGCCTGCACCCCACCGCCCAGAAGTACTTCGTCCTCGCGCTGCACGCCGCGAAGGAGGCCGGCGACAAGCCGCTGGGCTCCTACATCCTGTCCGGGATGAGCCGCCAGATGATCCACCTGGGCCGCCCCGAGGACGCCCTGGAGCTCATCCACCTCGCCCAGTACGGCAGCCGCGACTGCGCGGGCCCCCGCACCCAGGCCATGCTGTACGCGATGGAGGCCCGGGCCTACGCCAACATGGGCCAGCCCAGCCGCTGCAAGCGGGCCGTGCGCATGGCCGAGGACACCTTCTCCGACGTCGGCTTCGACGGCGAGCCCGAACCCGACTGGATCCGCTTCTTCTCCGAGGCCGAGCTCAACGGCGAGAACTCCCACTCCTACCGCGACCTCGCCTACGTGGCCGGACGCAGCCCCACGTACGCCTCCCTCGCCGAACCGGTCATGGAACGGGCCGTGGAGCTGTTCGCCAAGGACGAGGAGCACCAGCGCTCCTACGCCCTGAACCTCATCGGCATGGCCACCGTCCACCTGCTCCAGCGCCAGCCCGAACAGGCCACCGTCCTCGTGGGCCAGGCCCTCGACGTGGCGGGAAAGGTACGCTCCGAACGGGTGAACAACCGGCTCCGCAAAACCGTCGACACCGCCGCCCGTGAATACGGCGACGTCGCCGAGGTGGTCCGGCTGACCGACCTCCTCGCCTCCCGGCTGCCCGAGGCCGCCGAGGCCGTCTGAGCCCGCTCCCGGCGCGGTCACCCGTCTGACCCGCGCCCGATCCGCCCCTGACCCGTACGTGACCCGGACCGGACCCGTACCTCACCGGTTCATGGAGGCGTAACACGCCCGGCCTCTTCGTCATCGGCGCGAAACACCCAGCGGCGCCGCCGGAAACCGTCCTGCGCGAATCTCATGGCCAATAACCGGCCAGACCTTACGCCGCCGCTCAGGTTTCCCACGATCGCCCGCACGCGACCGTACCGACGACGAGGAGACGCCGATGGCATCAGCCATCACGACCCTCGCAGCAGACGCCCCCACCCTGTCTGCCGCGAACACCGGGTTCATGCTCATCTGCTCCGCCCTGGTCATGCTGATGACCCCGGGACTCGCCTTCTTCTACGGAGGCATGGTCCGCGTCAAGAGCAGCCTCAACATGCTGATGATGAGCTTCGTCAGCCTCGGGATCGTCACGATCCTGTGGGTGCTCTTCGGCTTCAGCCTCGCCTTCGGCACCGACTCCGGCTCGCTGATCGGCTGGAACTCCGACTACGTCGGCCTCAGCGGCATCGGCCTCACCGAGCTGTGGGACGGCTACACCATCCCGGTCTACGTCTTCGCCGTCTTCCAGCTGATGTTCGCCGTCATCACCCCCGCCCTGATCAGCGGCGCCCTCGCCGACCGCGTCAAGTTCAGCGCCTGGGTGCTCTTCACCGCCCTGTGGGTCACCGTCGTCTACTTCCCCGTCGCCCACTGGGTGTGGGGCGCCGGCGGCTGGCTCTTCGAGCTCGGCGTCATCGACTTCGCCGGCGGCACCGCCGTCCACATCAACGCGGGCGCCGCCGCCCTCGGCGTCATCCTGGTCATCGGCAAGCGCGTCGGCTTCAAGAAGGACCCGATGCGCCCCCACAGCCTCCCCCTGGTGATGCTCGGCGCCGGCCTGCTGTGGTTCGGCTGGTTCGGCTTCAACGCCGGATCCTGGCTCGGCAACGACGACGGCGTCGGCGCCGTGATGTTCGTCAACACCCAGGTCGCCACCGCCGCCGCGATGCTCGCCTGGCTCGCCTACGAGAAGCTGCGCCACGGCTCCTTCACCACCCTCGGGGCCGCCTCCGGCGCCGTCGCCGGCCTCGTCGCCATCACCCCCGCAGGCGGCTCCGTCAGCCCGCTCGGCGCGATCGCCGTCGGCGCCATCGCCGGTGTGCTGTGCGCCATGGCCGTCGGCCTGAAGTACAAGTTCGGCTACGACGACTCCCTCGACGTGGTCGGCGTCCACCTGGTCGGCGGCATCGCCGGCTCCCTGCTCGTCGGCCTCTTCGCCACCGGCGGCGTCCAGTCCGACGCCAAGGGCCTCTTCTACGGCGGCGGCCTGGAGCAGCTCGGCAAGCAGGCCGTCGGGGTCTTCTCCGTCCTCGCCTACTCCCTCGTCGTATCCGCGATCATGGCCTTCCTCCTCGACAAGACCATCGGCATGCGGGTCGCGGAGGACGTCGAGGTCTCCGGCATCGACCAGGTCGAGCACGCCGAGACCGCCTACGACTTCAGCGGCGCCGGCGGCGGGATCTCCGCACGGAGCACCGCCGCACCCGCCCCCGCAGCCGCCGCGCACAAGAAGGTCGACGCATGAAGCTGATCACCGCCATCGTCAAGCCCTACAAGCTGGACGAGATCAAGGAAGCCCTCCACGCCTTCGGGGTCCAGGGCCTGACCGTCTCCGAGGCCAGCGGCTACGGTCGCCAGCGCGGCCACACCGAGGTCTACCGCGGCGCCGAGTACACCGTCGACCTCGTACCGAAGATCCGCATCGAGGTGCTCGTCGAGGACGAGGAGGCCGAAGAGCTGATCTCCGTCATCGTGAGCGCCGCCCGGACCGAGAAGATCGGCGACGGCAAGGTGTGGAGCGTCCCCGTGGACTCGGTCGTCCGGGTCCGCACCGGCGAGCGCGGCGCCGACGCGCTCTAGAGGACGGGAGCTCCCGGGTGACGGGCGTCGAAGAGACCACGCAGGACCCGGCCGGCTCCGGACCCGGCGGCTACGCCGAGGCCCGGCTGCGACTCCTCCAGGAGGAGTCGCGGTCCGGGCCCTCCCGGCGTTCCGCCCTGTCCGGGCTGACCGACCGATGGCTGAACGCGCAGTTCACGCGGGCCGCGCGGGAGACCGGCGTCCGGGGCGCCGCCCTCGTCGCCGTCGGCGGCTACGGACGCGCGGACCTCTCCCCGCGCAGCGACCTCGACCTGCTGCTGCTGCACGACGGCAAGGCACGGCCCGCCGAGCTGAGCGCGCTGGCCGACCGCCTCTGGTACCCGGTGTGGGACCTCGGCCTGGCCCTGGACCACTCCGTACGGACCCCCGGCGAGGCCCGCAAGACCGCCGCCGAGGACCTCAAGGCGCACCTCGGGCTGCTCGACGCCCGGCTCGTCTCCGGTGACGCCGGACTGCTCGCGGGCCTGCGCACCTCGGTGCTCGCCGACTGGCGCAACCAGGCCGCCAGACGGCTCCCGCAGCTGCACGCCCTGTGCCGGGAGCGGGCCGAGCGGGCCGGGGAACTGCGCTTCCTGCTGGAACCCGACCTCAAGGAGGCGCGCGGCGGCCTCCGCGACGCCACCGCCCTGCGCGCCGTCGCCGCGTCCTGGCTGGCCGACGCGCCCCGCGAGGGACTCGCCGAGGCCCGGCGGCGGCTGCTCGACGCGCGCGACGCGCTGCACCTGGTGACGGGCCGGGCCACCGACCGTCTCGCGCTCCAGGAACAGCCCCAGGTCGCCGCCCGGCTGGGACTGCTCGACGCGGACGCACTGCTGCGCGAGGTGTACGAGGCCGCCCGGGTCGTCGCGTACGCCGGCGACGTCACCTGGCGGGAGGTCGGGCGGGTGCTGCGCGCCCGGGCCGCCCGGCCGCGGCTGCGCGGACTGCTGGGGACCCGGGGCGCGGCGGCCGCAGCCGAACGGGCACCGCTGGCCGAAGGGGTGGTGGAGTCCGACGGGGAGGCCGTACTGGCGCTGGCCGCGCGGCCCGAGCGGGACCCCGTGCTGCCCCTGCGGTTCGGGGCCGCGGCCGCGCAGGCGGGCCTGCCCGTCTCCCTGCACGCCGTACGGCGGCTCGCGGCGCAGGCCCGGCCGCTGCCCGTGCCGTGGCCGGCGGAGGCGCGGGAGCAGCTGCTGACCCTGCTCGGGGCGGGGGAGCCGATGGTGGGGGTCTGGGAGGCGCTGGAGGCCGAGGGCCTGATCAGCCGGCTGCTCCCCGACTGGGAGCGGGTGCGCTGCCGCCCCCAGCACAACCCCGTGCACACCTGGACGGTGGACCGGCACCTGATCGAGACGGCGGTACGGGCCTCCGCGCTGGCCCGCCGGGTGGGCCGGCCCGACCTGCTGCTGATGGCGGCCCTGCTGCACGACATCGGCAAGGGCTGGCCCGGCGACCACTCGCTGGTGGGGGAGACCATCGCGCGGGACACGGCCGCGCGGGTCGGCTTCGACGCGCAGGACGTCGCCGTGCTGGGGGCGCTCGTACGCCACCACCTGCTGCTCGTGGACACCGCGACCCGGCGGGACCTGGACGACCCGGCGACCGTGCGGGCGGTCGCGGACGCCGTCGGCTCCCTCTCCACCCTGGAGATCCTGCACGCCCTGACCGAGGCGGACGCCCTGGCCACCGGGCCGGCCGCCTGGAGCACCTGGCGGGGCTCGCTGGTGGCCGACCTGGTCCGGCGGGTCGCCGCCGTGCTGCGCGGCACCGCCCCCGCCGCCACCGAGCCGCAGATACCGACCGTCGAGCAGGAACGCCTGTCCGTCGAGGCGCTGCGCACGGGCGAGCCGGTGCTCGCGCTGCACGCCCGCCAGGAGGAGGACGACGCCGTCGGGGTGGAACTGGTCGTGGCCGTCCCCGACCAGCCGGGCGTCCTCCCGGCCGTGGCGGGGGTGCTGGCGCTGCACCGGCTGACCGTGCGGGCAGCCGACCTGCGCTTCCTGGAGCTCGCGGAGCCGGCCGGAGAGGTGCTCGTGCTGCGCTGGCGGGTGGCGGCGGAGTACGGGGCCCTGCCGCAGGCCGCCCGGCTGCGGACCGACCTGGTGCGGGCGCTGGACGGCTCGCTGGACGTCCCGGCCAAGCTCGCCGGCCGCGAGGCCGCGTACCCGCGGCGGCGGGGCGTGGTCCCGCCGCCGCCCCGGGTCACCGTGGTCCCGGAGGTCTCCTCCCTGGCCACCGTCCTGGAGGTGCGGGCCCCCGACGCGGTGGGGCTGCTGCACCGGATCGGGCGGGCCCTGGAGTCGGCCGGGGTCCGGGTGCGCAGCGCGCACGTGTCGACGCTGGGCGCGAACGCCGTGGACACCGTGTACGTCGTCGACCCCGACGGCAAACCCCTTCCGCCTCCGGCGGCCACCGCGGTCGCGGCCCAGGTCCAGGCGGCCCTGACGTAGGCGCCGCGTGCGCGGGGCGTCGATCCCCGACCCACCCTTCGCCCGTTCCCCGGGGGCCCCGCCCCCGGACCCCCGCGCCTCAGACGCCGACGGGGCTGAGATGTGCTGTGCACATCCGGCCCGCGCGGCGTTTGAGCGAGGGTCGGGGACCGCTCCGCGCAGCGGGCCGGCGGCCCCGCCCCCGGGGGGTGGCGGGGCCGGATACCCTGGGGGACGACCACCACGCCCCCGACCCGAGGAATCGCGACCACCGTGTTCGATACGCTTTCCGACCGCCTCAGCGCGACCTTCAAGTCCCTCCGGGGCAAAGGCCGCCTCTCCGAGCAGGACATCGACGCTGCGGCGCGGGAAATCCGTATCGCCCTCCTCGAAGCCGACGTCGCGCTCCCCGTGGTCCGCTCCTTCATCGCGAACGTCAAGGAGAGGGCCCGCGGGGAGGAGGTCAGCCGGGCGCTGAACCCCGGCCAGCAGGTCCTCAAGATCGTCAACGACGAGCTGGTCTCGATCCTCGGCGGCGAGACCCGCCGGCTGCGCTTCGCCAAGACCGCGCCCACCGTGATCATGCTGGCCGGCCTCCAGGGCGCCGGTAAGACCACCCTCGCCGGAAAGCTCGGCTTCTGGCTGAAGGGGCAGGGCCACGCCCCGCTCCTCGTCGCCTGCGACCTCCAGCGCCCCAACGCCGTCAACCAGCTCAGCGTCGTCGCCGAGCGCGCCGGTGTCGCGGTCTACGCGCCCCAGCCCGGCAACGGCGTCGGCGACCCGGTCCAGGTGGCCAAGGACTCCGTCGAGTACGCCCGTACCAAGCAGCACGACATCGTCATCGTCGACACCGCCGGCCGCCTCGGCATCGATCAGGAGCTGATGCAGCAGGCCGCGGACATCCGCGACGCCGTCAGCCCCGACGAGATCCTCTTCGTCGTCGACGCCATGATCGGCCAGGACGCGGTCAACACGGCCGAGGCCTTCCGCGACGGCGTCGGCTTCGACGGCGTCGTGCTGTCGAAGCTCGACGGCGACGCCCGCGGCGGTGCCGCGCTGTCCATCGCGCACGTCACCGGCAAGCAGATCATGTTCGCCTCGAACGGCGAGAAGCTCGACGACTTCGACGCCTTCCACCCCGACCGCATGGCGGGCCGGATCCTCGACATGGGTGACATGCTCACCCTCATCGAGCAGGCCGAGAAGACCTTCAGCCAGGCCGAGGCCGAGAAGATGGCGGCCAAGCTGGCGAAGGGGCCGAAGGAGTTCACGCTCGACGACTTCCTGGCCCAGATGGAGCAGGTCCGCAAGATGGGCTCCATCTCCAAGCTCCTCGGCATGCTCCCGGGCATGGGCCAGATCAAGGAACAGATCAACAACATCGACGAGCGCGACGTCGACCGCACCGCCGCGATCATCAAGTCGATGACCCCGGCCGAGCGCCAGGACCCGCACATCATCAACGGCTCCCGCCGCGCCCGTATCGCCAAGGGCTCCGGCGTCGAGGTCAGCGCCGTGAAGTCGCTCGTGGAGCGCTTCTTCGAGGCCCGCAAGATGATGTCCCGCATGGCCCAGGGCGGCGGGATGCCCGGCATGCCCGGCATCCCGGGCATGGGCGGCGGCCCCGGCCGGCAGAAGAAGCAGGTCAAGCAGGCCAAGGGCAAGCGCAAGAGCGGCAACCCGATGAAGCGCAAGGAAGAGGAGGCCGCGGCCGCGGCCCGCCGCGAGCAGGGCCCGCAGCCCGGCGCTCCCGCCGCGGACGGCAACCCGTTCGGCCTCCCCGCCGGCGGCGGCCAGCCGGGTCAGGACTTCGACCTGCCGGACGAGTTCAAGAAGTTCATGAAGTAGCCCCGGGACGGAAGGGCCCCGGCCGCACGGCGGCCGGGGCCCTTCCGCGTCTGCGGGGGCAATGGTGTGGATTGTCGCTTATGGTCGGCCGGGAGGACGGCATAAGGAGGCTCCAGGTGCCCAGCCCCACCCCCGTACCGCCACGCGACCGGGCCGACACCCCCTGGCGCTCGGAAGGCGCCCCGCCCACCCCGCCGCCCAAGCGGAGGATGCCCGGCGGAGGCTGGCGCGGGCTGGTCCTCGCCGCCCTGATCGTCTTCCTGCTGACCAACCTCGTCCTGTCCTTCTACAACGAGGGCGACGAGCCGACGGTCTCGTACACCGAGTTCAGCAGACAGGTCGCCGACGGCAACGTCTCGAAGATCTACTCCAAGGGCGACGCCATCCAGGGCGAGCTGAAGAGCAAGCAGCCCGTCCCCGGCGGCAAGGGCGACTACACCAAGTTCGTCACCCAGCGCCCCGCCTTCGCCGACGACCAGCTGTGGTCCAGCCTCACCTCCAAGGGCGTCACCGTCACCGCCTCCCCGGTGGTCGTGCAGCGCAGCTTCCTGGCCAACCTGCTCATCTCCCTCGCCCCGATGCTGATCCTCGTCGCCCTCTGGCTGCTCATCGCCCGCCGGATGGGCTCGGCGATGGGCGGCATGGGCGGGCTGGGCCGCCGCGGGCCGCCCAAGCCCGTCGAACTGGAGGCCGGCGCGCCGCGCACCACCTTCGACGACGTCGCCGGCATCGACGAGGTCGAGGGCGAGCTCAACGACGTCGTCGACTTCCTGAAGAACCCGCAGCAGTACCGGGAGATGGGCGCCCGGATGCCCGGCGGCGTCCTCCTGGCCGGCCCGCCCGGCACCGGCAAGACCCTGCTGGCGCGGGCGGTCGCGGGCGAGGCCGGGGTGCCGTTCTTCTCCGCGTCCGCCTCCGAGTTCATCGAGATGATCGTCGGGGTCGGCGCCTCCAGGGTCCGGGAGCTGTTCACCGAGGCGCGCAAGGTGGCCCCCGCGATCGTCTTCATCGACGAGATCGACACCATCGGCCGGGTGCGCGGCGGCGGCGCCGGCATGGGCGGCCACGACGAGCGCGAACAGACCCTCAACCAGATCCTCACCGAGATGGACGGCTTCTCCGGCTCGGAGGGCGTGGTCGTCCTCGCCGCCACCAACCGGGCGGACGTCCTCGACCCCGCGCTGACCCGGCCCGGCCGCTTCGACCGCACCGTCGTGGTCTCCCCGCCCGACCGGGACGGACGCGAGGCCATCCTGCGCATCCACACCCGGGACATCCCCCTCGCCGCCGGCGTCGACCTCGCCCAGGTGGCCCGGACCACCCCCGGCATGACCGGGGCCGAACTGGCCAACCTGGCCAACGAGGCCGCGCTGCTGGCCGTCAAGCGCAAGCAGCGCGAGGTCACCCAGTCGGACCTCTCCGACGCCCTGGAGAAGGTCCAGCTCGGCGCGGAACGGCCCCTGGTGATGCCGCTCGAGGAACGCCGCCGCACCGCCTACCACGAGAGCGGCCACGCCCTGCTGGGCATGCTCCAGCCGGGCGCCGACCCCGTCCGCAAGATCACCATCGTGCCCCGCGGCCGGGCGCTCGGCGTCACCCTCTCCACCCCGGACGCGGACCGGTACGCGTACACGGAGGAGTACCTCCGGGGGCGCATCATCGGCGCGCTCGGCGGCATGGCGGCCGAACAGAGCGTCTACGGCGTGGTCACCACCGGCGCGGAGAACGACCTCGAACAGGTCACCAACATCGTCCGCGGGATGGTCGGCCGCTGGGGCATGAGCGAGCGCGTCGGAAAGCTGACCGCCGTCCCGGGCGACGGGCAGGCCCCGTACGGCCTGTCCGCCGCCCCCACCACACTCGACACCGTCGACCACGAGATGCGGCGGATCGTCGACGAATGCTACGAGGAGGCCTGCCGCCTGCTGCGCGAGCACCGGCCGAAGCTCGACGCCCTGGCCGAGGCCCTGCTGGCCGCCGAGACCCTGGACGAGCAGGCGGCGTACGCGGCGGCCGGAATCCCGCGGCTCGCGAAATAACGGGCCGCGCCGGGCCGCGCCGTCGAAGCCCCTCCCGGCCCTCGGGCCGCCGGAGCCACTTCGACGACACCCCCTAGGCCACCCGGGCGACGACGTACCGGAAGATGTTCGGCAGCCAGACCGCCCCGTCGGTCCGCTCGTACGGGTGGAGGGCCTCCGCCAGCTCCTTCTCCGCCTGGCCGGGGTCCGCCGCTCCGCCGTACAGCCCGGTCGACAGCAGACCCCGTACGGCGCTGTCCACGTCCGCGTACCCGAACGGGCAGAACACCCGCCCCGACCCGTCGGGCACCAGCCCCGCCCGCGCCGCCAGCGCGTCCAGGTCCAGGGCCGCCGGGCCGCCGCCCGGCACCACCGGCACCGTGCAGCGCTCCGGCGGACCCCAGCCGGCCAGCACCACCGCGCCGCCCCGCCGGACCGCCGGCAGGGCCCCGGCCAGGGCGGCCGGGGTGGGCTCGAAGGCCAGCAGGACGTCGTAGGGCCGCGCGGCGGGCACCGGGGGAGCCGCCACCACCTCCAGCAGCCGCTCGCGGGCCAGCGCCCGGCGGGCCGGATCCGCCTCCACGCCGGTGGCGCAGGCACCCCGCCCTCCGGCCAGCAGCAGGGCCAGCCCGGCCCCGCAGTCGAGGCCCAGCAGCCGGTCGCCCGGCCCGATCTCCAGCCGGTCGTAGACCGCCTCGTACAGCGGTACCAGCATCCGTTCCTGGATCTCCGCCCAGTCCCGGGCGACGAGCGTCGCCGTCGGCGTCGGTGTCATCGAAAGAGCGCTCCTGATTCCGTCTCGCCCCCTTGCCCCCGTTGCCAGGGAACTCCCCATTCGCGCCCGCGTCCAGAGGAGCGCGCCACCCGATTCACGCATCGAGCGCCCGGCGCCGTACCATTCGCGCCATGGCAAAGGCACCCGTTCTCACCCCGCAGGCGGAGGATTTCCCCCGCTGGTACCAGGATCTGATCAACAAGGCCGAGCTGGCCGACAACGGTCCGGTCCGCGGCACCATGGTCATCCGCCCGTACGGCTACGGCCTGTGGGAGCGGATGCAGCAGGAGATGGACGCCCGCATCAAGGACGCCGGTGCCCAGAACGCCTACTTCCCGCTGTTCATCCCCCAGTCGTACCTGACGAGGGAAGCCGAGCACGTCGAGGGCTTCGCCCCCGAGCTCGCGGTCGTCACCCACGGCGGCGGCAAGGAGCTGGAGGAGCCGGTCGTCGTCCGGCCCACCTCCGAGACGATCATCAACGACTACTTCTCCAAGTGGGTGCAGAGCTACCGGGACCTGCCCCTGCTGATCAACCAGTGGGCGAACGTGGTCCGCTGGGAGATGCGCCCCCGCGTGTTCCTCCGGACGAGCGAGTTCCTCTGGCAGGAGGGCCACACCGCCCACGCCACGTACGAGGACGCCCGCGAGTACGCCGCCCGGATCCACCGCGACGTCTACGGCGACTTCATGACGAACGTGCTCGGCATCGACGTCGTGCTCGGCCGCAAGACCGCCAAGGAGCGCTTCGCCGGCGCCATCAACACCCTCACCCTCGAGGGCATGATGGGCGACGGCAAGGCCCTCCAGCTGGGCACGAGCCACGAGCTCGGCACCAACTTCGCCAAGGCCTTCAACACCCAGTACCTGTCGAAGGAAGGCAAGCAGGAGCTCGTCTGGCAGACCTCGTGGGGCGTCTCGACCCGTATGGTCGGCGGCCTGATCATGTCCCACGGCGACGACAACGGCCTGCGCGTCCCGCCGCGCCTGGCCCACGTCCAGGTCGTCGTCATGGCGATCAAGGGCGACGAGGCCGTGGCCAAGGTCCGCGAGCTCGGTGACCGGCTCAAGGCCGCGGGCATCCGCGTCCAGGTCGACGACCGCGTCGACACCCCCTTCGGCCGCCGCGCGGTGGACTGGGAGCTCAAGGGCGTCCCCGTGCGCATCGAGATCGGCCCCCGCGACCTGGAGGCCGGTACCGCGATGCTGGCGCGCCGGATCCCGGGCGGGAAGACCCCGGTGCAGATCGAGGCGCTCGCCGACCTGCTGCCCAAGGTGCTCGACGAGGACCAGGCGCAGCTGCTGCGCGAGTCCCGCGAGCGCCGTGAGGCCCGTACGAGCGACGTCGCCACCCTCGAGGAGGCCGCCGAGGCCGCGATCGCCGGCGGCTGGGCGCGGATCCCCTGGGCCGACCTGGGCCCCGAGGGCGAGGCGAAGCTGGCCGAGCAGGCAGTCTCCGTACGCTGCCTGGTGGCCGAGGACGGATCGGTCCCGGTGGCCGACGACGCCCCCGGTACGCTCGCGATCGTCGCGCGCTCGTACTGATCGGCCGGGGACGCCCCTGGCGTGCGGCTCCGGCCGCGCGCCGGGGGCGTCGGCCGTCGATGGCCCTCGTTACGTACCGACTCCTCCTGGGATATGCGCACCCGTCCTCGTCAGGACGCATCAGAGTGAACTGACTGGTACGTGCAAAAAATTTGGAATGGCCCGGAATCGGAACACCGGGGCACCCCGGCTCGTTGTCACGACGTGAGCACGACACCACCTGTTCTCGCCGCAGAGCTGGCGCAGGCGTGGGCCGACATTCAGCGGTACCACCCCGAGCTGCCTGACCTTGCCGCGCCCGAGTCCCTGATCGGAGAGTCCTCGTCCGCCTGTGGCGCCGAGCTCTCCTTCGAGCGACTGCTGCACGAGGCAGTCCACGGCATCGCCGCCGCCCGCGGGGTGCGCGACACCTCCCGAGCCGGCCGCTACCACAACCGCAGATTCCTCGCGATCGCCGAGGAGATGGGGCTCGACCACTCCGAGGAGCCGCACGCCAGCAGCGGGTTCTCCCTGGTCAGCCTCAACCCCGAGGCCAAGAAGCGCTACCGCCCCACCATCGAGCGGCTCCAGCGCGCCCTCAAGGCGCATACGGCGGCCACCGCGGCCGACACCAAGCGCAGCTTCCGCGGTCCGGCCGCCCGGCACGGCTCCTCGGGCGGCGGCGTGCGCGTCAAGGCGGTCTGCGACTGCGGGCGCAACGTCCGGGTGGTCCCCTCCGTGCTGGCGCAGGCGCCGATCGTGTGCGGCGGCTGCATGAAGCCCTTCCGCATCCCCGAGGTCGCCACCGCGGCCGCCTCCTGACACGGGCGGCGGGCCGCGCCGCCGCCGGGCGGGGCGGGGGATCCTGCCGCTCGGTGGCGCCGCAGGCGTGTGGCACAATGGGCAGCTGTACTCGACAGTCGCATAGGACCCCTCTCTCCTCCGGCTGACGCGTCCATCGGGCACCCGAGTACCGCAACCCCACGTGGCATCTCAAGTGCCCAACCACGTCAAGTTCAGGAGACACCACTCCAGTGGCAGTCAAGATCAAGCTCAAGCGCCTCGGTAAGATCCGCTCCCCGCACTACCGCATCGTCGTCGCCGACGCACGCACCCGCCGGGACGGTCGCGCGATCGAGGAGATCGGCATCTACCAGCCGACCTACAACCCCTCGCGCATCGAGGTCAACGCCGAGCGCGCGCAGTACTGGCTGTCCGTGGGCGCCCAGCCCACCGAGGCCGTCCTCGCCATTCTGAAGCTCACCGGTGACTGGCAGGCGCACAAGGGCCTCCCGGCCCCGGCGCCGCTGCTGCAGCCGGCGACGAAGGAAGACAAGCGTCGCTCCTTCGACGAGTTCGCCAAGGCCCTCGAGGGCGTCGGCGAGGGCAAGGGCGAGGCCATCACGCAGAAGAAGAAGGCCGACAAGAAGGCGGACGAGGCCGAGGCCGCCGCCGAGTCGACCGAGGCCTGAGCATGCTCGAGGAGGCTCTTGAGCACCTCGTGAAGGGCATTGTGGACAACCCCGACGACGTGCAGGTCGCCTCGCGCAACCTGCGCCGCGGGCAGGTGCTCGAGGTCCGGGTGCACCCCGACGACCTCGGCAAGGTGATCGGCCGCAACGGCCGCACCGCGCGTGCTCTGCGTACCGTCGTGGGCGCCATCGGCGGCCGGGGCATCCGCGTCGACCTCGTCGACGTGGACCAGGTCCGCTGAGCAGTTGAACACCGGCACGGGCCGGGGAGGGCATACGTGCCCGCCCCGGCCCGTCGTCGTCTGAACAGGAGATATCAGGTGGAGCTGGTAGTCGCGCGGATCGGCCGCGCCCACGGGATCAAGGGTGAGGTCACCGTCGAGGTGCGGACCGACGAGCCGGAGCTGCGGCTCTCGCCCGGCGCCGTGCTGCGGACGGAACCCGCGTCGGCGGGTCCGCTGACCATCGAGACGGGCCGGGTGCACAGCGGGCGGCTCCTGCTCCGCTTCGAGGGCGTCAAGGACCGCACCGGCGCCGAGGCGCTGCGCAACATCCTGCTGATCGCGGACGTGGACCCGGCGGAACTGCCCGAGGAGGAGGACGAGTACTACGACCACCAGCTGATGGACCTGGACGTCGTACTCGAGGACGGCACCGAGGTCGGCCGGATCACCGAGATCTCCCACCTGCCCTCGCAGGACCTCTTCATCGTCGAGCGCCCCGACGGCACCGAGGTCATGATCCCCTTCGTCGCGGAGATCGTCGCCGAGATCGACCTGGAGGAGCAGCGCTGCGTCATCACCCCGCCGCCCGGGCTGATCGACGACCGCGCCGAGATCGCCTCCGCGCGGGACGCCGAGGCCGCTGACGCCGCCGGTAGCGCGGAGGGCGCGGACACCGGAGACGAGGCCTGATGCGGCTCGACGTCGTCACGATCTTCCCCGAGTACCTCGAGCCGCTGAACGTCTCCCTCGTCGGCAAGGCGCGGGCGCGCGGGCAGCTCGACGTACACGTGCACGACCTGCGGAACTGGACGTACGACCGGCACAACACGGTCGACGACACCCCGTACGGCGGCGGCCCCGGCATGGTCATGAAGACCGACCCGTGGGGAGAGGCCCTCGACTCCGCGCTGGCCGACGGCTACGAGTCCGGCGCCCACGGCCCGGTCCTGGTCGTGCCGACCCCCAGCGGCCGGCCCTTCACCCAGGAACTGGCCGTCGAGCTCTCCGAGCGTCCCTGGCTGATCTTCACCCCGGCCCGGTACGAGGGCATCGACCGCCGCGTCATGGACGAGTACGCGACGCGGATGCCGGTGTACGAGGTCTCCATCGGCGACTACGTCCTGGCGGGCGGGGAGGCGGCCGTGCTGGTCGTCACCGAGGCGGTGGCCCGGCTGCTGCCCGGGGTGCTCGGCAACGCCGAGTCGCACCGGGACGACTCCTTCGCCCCCGGCGAGATGGCCAACCTGCTCGAGGGTCCCGTCTACACCAAGCCGCCCGAGTGGCGGGGCCGCGGGATCCCCGAGGTGCTGCTCAGCGGCCACCACGGGAAGATCGCCCGCTGGCGCCGCGACGAGGCCTTCCGCCGGACCGCGCGCAACCGCCCGGACCTGATCGAGCGCTGCGAGGCCTCGGCCTTCGACAAGAAGGACCGCGAGATCCTGAGCATCCTGGGCTGGAAGCCGTCGGAGGACGGCCGATTTTGGCGCAGGCCGCAGGCCGTGGAAGAATAGGCGGCTGCTGTGTGCTTCCGTACGCTCCTGCCACAGGGGGATCGCCGTACGGGGAGTGGCACGGCTCCCGAATTCTCTCCGGAAACCCGCACCGGCGACCTGTGGCGTCGTGCGAAGAAAGCAGACGAACAACATGTCTCACCTGCTCGATGGCGTCAACGCCGCCTCCCTGCGCACGGACGTCCCGGCCTTCCGCCCCGGTGACACCATCAACGTGCACGTCCGCGTGATCGAGGGCAACCGCTCCCGTATCCAGCAGTTCAAGGGCGTTGTCATCCGTCGCCAGGGCTCTGGCGTCTCCGAGACCTTCACCGTCCGCAAGGTCTCCTTCAGCGTCGGCGTGGAGCGCACCTTCCCGGTCCACTCCCCGATCTTCGAGAAGATCGAGCTCGTCACCCGCGGTGACGTGCGCCGCGCCAAGCTGTACTTCCTCCGTGAGCTCCGCGGCAAGGCCGCGAAGATCAAGGAGAAGCGCGACCGCTGATCTCCCCTCCGGGTCCCGGGGACGGGCGGATAGGCTCGCACCCGATGGACACCGAAGCAGAGCTCACACAGCGCGGCCACTCCTCTCCCGAGCAGGGGGAGGGGCGGCCGCGTTCTGCGTTTTCCGGGCTCAGCCGGGTGCCGGGGCCCTGGCGGCGTGCCGGACTGCTCGGGGTGCTCTGCGCCGTCTTCCTGCTGCTGTTCGCCAACTTCGTCGTGCAGCCCTTCCAGATCCCGAGCAGGTCCATGGAGCCCACCCTGGGGGTGGGTGACCGGGTCCTGGTCAACAAGCTGGCGTACCGTTTCGGCGGCGAGCCGCGGCGGGGTGACGTGGTGGTCTTCGACGGCGCCGGGTCCTTCGTACGGGAGCCCGCGGGCGGCAACCCGGTCGGGAACGCCGTGCACGGCGCGCTCTCGGCCCTCGGGCTCGCGGAGCCCTCCGACACCGACTTCGTGAAGCGGGTCGTGGGCGTCGGCGGGGACGACGTGGTGTGCTGCGACGCGGGCGGCCGGATCCGGGTCAACGGGGTCCCGCAGGCGGAGCCGTACCTGTACGCCGGTGACGCTCCCTCGAAGGTGCCCTTCCGGATCGTCGTTCCCCTGGGCACCCTGTGGGTCATGGGCGATCACCGGTCCCAGTCCCGGGACTCCCGCGACCACCTGGGCGAGCCGGGCGGGGGGATGGTGCCGGTGGAGAAGGTGATCGGGCGGGCCGACTGGATCGGCTGGCCCGTGTCCCGCTGGGGCTCGGTGCCCGGCGCGCGGACCGGGGACGGCGCCCATGGGTAGCCGGGGCCGCCCGAGAGGCGGGCGCCGGCCGGAGCCGGAGCGGGAACCCGAACCGGAGAGGCCGCGGCGCAGACCCGGACCGAAGCCCGGGCCGGATCGCGGACCGGGTCGCGGACCGGGTCGCGGGCCGAATCCCGGACCGAAGCCGGGGCCGAAGCCTTCGCCGGAGCCGGCGGGCGCTGCCGTGCCCGCGGAGCCGGCGGAGGCCGGAGCCGCCGACGGCACGGCGGCGGAATCCGGCGGGCGGGCCGAGCGGCGCCGGCTGGCGCGCAAGGTCCGGCGCCGCAGGCGTACCCGCCGGGTGGGCGAGCTGCCGTTGCTGGTGGCGGTCGCGCTGTGCATCGCCCTGGTGCTCAAGACCTTCCTCGTGCAGGCCTTCTTCATCCCGTCCGGCTCGATGGAGCAGACGATCCGGATCGGCGACCGGGTGCTGGTGGACAAGCTGACGCCGTGGTTCGGCTCGCAGGTCGAGCGCGGCGACGTCGTCGTGTTCAAGGACCCGGGCGGCTGGCTCCAGGGCGAGGCCGCGCGGCCCGCCCCGGACCCGGCCGGCGTCAAGCAGGTCAAGCAGGTCCTGACCTTCATCGGCCTGCTGCCCTCCGCGGACGAGCAGGATCTGATCAAGCGGGTCATCGGCGTCGGCGGGGACACCGTCAAATGCTGCGACGGTCGGGGCCGGGTGACCGTCAACGGGGCGCCGCTCGATGAGCCGTACGTGTCACCCGGCAACGCGCCCTCGGAGATCCGTTTCGAGGTGCGCGTACCCGCCGGGCGGATCTTCGTGATGGGTGACCACCGCGCCAATTCGGCCGACTCCCGCTACCACCTCGACGAGGCCTTCGAGGGGACGATCGACGTGAAGGGCGTGGTCGGGCGGGCCGTGGTGATCGCCTGGCCCTTCGACCACTGGCACGGACTCGACCAGCCGGCGACCTTCCTGTCGGTTCCGGATCCGGTGCGCGGCGGGCGGCGGCGCGGGCCCGGCGGGCGCCGCCGGGGGACCCCGGTCGCATAGTGTGGCCTTGGTCTCCCGCGCCTTAGGGAACTCCCGCTCGTTAGGGGAGGGGAGGGCCCGTGCCTGATCCGGTGCGGGCGGCGGTTTTCCGAGTGAGGAGTGGATGTGGGGGATGTGGCGGTAGGCGCACGATCCGGACGCGATGAGGGTGAGGAGCGGCCGGACGACGCCGTCGGGCACGAGACCGGGGAGGAGGGTGCCGAGGAGGGCAAGCCGCAGCGCTCCTTCTGGAAGGAGCTCCCGCTCCTCATCGGTATCGCCCTGCTGCTGGCCCTGCTGATCAAGACCTTCCTGGTGCAGGCGTTCTCGATCCCGTCCGACTCGATGCAGGACACCCTGCAGCGCGGTGACCGGGTGCTGGTGGACAAGCTGACGCCGTGGTTCGGCTCGGAGCCCGAGCGCGGCGAGGTCGTGGTCTTCCACGACCCCGCGAACTGGCTCGCCGGTGAGGCCACCCCGGAGCCCAACATCGCGCAGCAGATCCTGAGCAAGATCGGTCTCATGCCGTCCGCCGACGAGAAGGACCTGATCAAGCGGACCATCGCCATCGGCGGGGACACCGTGGAGTGCAAGAAGGGCGGCCCGGTCGTCGTCAACGGCAAGGCGCTGGACGAGCCCTACATCTTCCCCGGCAACTCCGCCTGCGACGACTTCCCCTTCGGCCCGATCACCGTGCCCAAGGGCAAGATCTGGGTGATGGGCGACCACCGGCAGAACTCCCAGGACTCCCGCTACCACCAGCAGGACTCGACCCAGGGCTTCGTCCCGGTCAAGGACGTCGTCGGGCGGGCCGTGGTCGTCGCGTGGCCGGTCACCCGCTGGTCGACCCTCCCCGTTCCGGACACCTTCGACCAGCCGGGCATCGGCAACCAGCCCCCGGCTCCGCTGCACTCGCCGCAGGCCGGCGCACTGGGCCCGGCCGGGGTCGGCCCGGCCGCGCTGGGACTCGTCGGAGCCGTGCCCCTCGTCCTGTGGCGCCGGCGGAGGCTGACCAAGGGGCGTACCGCCGGGTAGGGTGCCGCCCAGGTCGACGATCTCCGGTGGGGAGCGCTGCAATGGGCGGAACGCAGGCAATACGCGCGCGCAAGGATGGCCGCGGCGGCTTCGGCAACACGTTGTCGGGGATCGCCGTGGCCATCGGTTTCGTGCTCTTCCTGGGCGGCTTCGTCTGGGGGGCGCTGGTGTACCAGCCGTACACGGTCCCGACGGACTCGATGGTGCCGACGGTGCGGCCGGGCGACCGGGTGCTGGCGCAGCGGATCGACGGCGGCGAGGTGCGGCGCGGCGACGTGGTCGTCTTCAAGGACTCCCTGTGGAGCGATTCGCCCATGGTCAAGCGGGTCGTGGCCGTCGGCGGCGACACCGTCGGCTGCTGCGGCCAGGGCGGCCGGGTGACCGTGAACGGCACGCCGCTGGACGAGCCGTACGTCGACCGCGAGGGCGACGGCGCGGCGGCCGCGGGCACCACCTCCTTCGAGGTGAAGGTGCCCGAGGGCAACCTCTTCCTGATGGGCGACCGGCGCGGCGGCTCCCTGGACTCCCGGGCCCACCTGCAGGAGACCGGCCAGGGGACGGTGCCCCGGTCGGCGGTCGTGGCCCGGGTCGACGCGCTGGCGTGGCCGTCCATGGAGATGCTGGAGCGGCCGCAGCTCTTCGCCGCCCTGCCCGGCGGCATCTCCGCCCCCGGGCCGCTGCGGCTCCAGGTGGCCGCGGTCCTGGCCGGCGCGGCCCTCGTACTGGTGGGCGCCGCCTACGGGCCCCTCGCCCGGCTGCTGGGCCGCGGGCGCGGGCGGGCCGGCTCCGATGGCCGCTGAGCCGTCCGGCACGCCTGCGCGCAAGGTCTCCCGGGTGATCCTGCTGGACCCCGAGGACCGCATCCTGCTGCTGCACGGCTGCGAACCGGACGATCCCGCCGTCGACTGGTGGTTCACCCCCGGCGGCGGCCTGGAGGGCGCCGAGACCCGGGAGCAGGCCGCGCTGCGGGAACTGGCCGAGGAGACCGGGATCACGGAGGTGGAGCTGGGGCCGGTGCTGTGGCACCGGTACTGCTCCTTCCCCTTCGCCGGCAGGCGCTGGGAGCAGGACGAGTGGTACTTCCTGGCCCGTACCTCCCAGACCGCCACCGCGATGGGCGGGCTCACGGAGCTGGAGCGGCGCAGCGTCACGGGGGCCAGGTGGTGGACCTCCGAGGAACTTCTCGCGGCCCGTGAGACGGTGTACCCGACCAGACTGGCCGAGCTGCTCCGGACGCTGCTCGACGACGGTCCCCCGGGTGCTCCGGTGGCCCTCGCCCCGGAAATCGTTTAGGGGCGTACGGCACTGGCGCACAATAGGGGGACGCACGGCTGAAGGGGAACATGCCATGAGCGCCGAGGACCTCGAGAAGTACGAGACCGAGATGGAGCTGAAGCTCTATCGCGAGTACCGCGACGTCGTCGGGCTGTTCAAGTACGTCATCGAGACCGAACGCCGTTTCTACCTCACCAACGACTACGAGATGCAGGTGCACTCGGTCCAGGGAGAGGTGTTCTTCGAGGTCACGATGGCCGACGCCTGGGTGTGGGACATGTACCGCCCGGCCCGCTTCGTCAAGCAGGTGCGCGTGCTGACCTTCAAGGACGTGAACATCGAGGAGCTCAACAAGAGCGACCTCGAGCTGCCAGGCGGCGACCTGCCGGGCTGAGGGCCGGTTCACCCCGGCGGGTGAGCCGGTTGTCCACAGCGCCAGGGTTGTCCACCAAGATCCACTCGGTGGGCCGGAACGCGGGACCGTCGGTGCCGGAGGTGGTGCCGGATGGACGCGAAGGGCGTGGCACGGCAGGCGTTGGGGCGGTACGGCGAGGAGCTCGCCGCGTGGAGGCTGACCGAGGCCGGGATGACGGTGATCGCCAGGAACTGGCGGTGCCGCGCGGGGGAGATCGACATCGTCGCCCGCGACGGGGACGCCCTCGTCGTGTGCGAGGTCAAGACGCGCCGCGAGGGTGACTTCGAGCATCCCATGGCCGCGGTCAGGGCGGGCAAGGCCGAGCGGCTGCGCCGGCTCGCCGGGCGCTGGCTCGCCGACCATGGGGGGCCGCCGCCGGGAGGCGTGCGGATCGACCTCGTCGGGGTGCTGCTGCCCCGGCGCGGAGCGCCTGTCGTGGAGCACGTCAGGGGGGCGGCCTGATGGGGTTCGCGCGGGCCTGCTCGGTGGCCCTGGTGGGCGTCGAGGGCGTACTGGTGGAGGTCCAGGCCGACCTGGAGCCGGGCGTGGCCGCCTTCACCCTGGTGGGCCTGCCCGACAAGACCCTGGTCGAGAGCCGGGACCGGGTACGGGCGGCGGTGGTGAATTCCGGCGCGCCCTGGCCGCAGAAGAAGCTCACCGTCGGGCTCAGCCCGGCGTCCGTGCCGAAGGCGGGCGCCCATTTTGATCTGGCAGTGGCCGCAGCCGTATTGGGGGCCGCCGAGGTGGTCGACCCCGGGAAGATCGCCGACCTCGTGCTCATCGGGGAGCTGGGCCTCGACGGCCGGGTGCGCCCGGTGCGGGGGATCCTGCCGGCCGTGCTCGCGGCCGCCGAGGCCGGATACCGGCAGGTGGTGGTGCCGCAGCAGTGCGCGGCCGAAGCCGCCCTGGTCCCCGACGTCTCGGTGCTGGGCGTACGGAGCCTGCGGCAGCTGATCGCGGTGCTGACCGGCGCGGTGGTGCCCGAGGAGGAGCCGCCGCCGGGCGCCGGGCGTCCCGACCCGATGCTCGCGGGGCTGGTCGTGCCCGGTGCCGGACTCGGTACGGGCCTCTCGGGCCGGGGCGACCCCGGGGACGTCCCCGACCTCGCCGACGTCGCCGGCCAGCAGAGCGCCCGCCGGGCCCTGGAGGTGGCGGCGTCGGGAGGCCACCACCTCTTCCTCAGCGGACCCCCGGGCGCGGGCAAGACGATGCTCGCCGAGCGGCTGCCCTGGCTCCTGCCGCCGCTCACCCGACAGGACTCCCTGGAGGTGACGGCCGTCCACTCGGTCGCGGGAATCCTGCCGCCCGGCGAACCGCTGGTCGGCCGGCCCCCGTACTGCGCCCCGCACCACTCGGCGACCATGCAGTCGCTCGTCGGCGGCGGGGCCGGGATCCCCAGGCCCGGAGCGGTCTCCCTCGCCCACAGAGGGGTGCTCTTCCTGGACGAGGCCGCCGAGTTCAGCGGCAAGGTGCTGGACGCGCTGCGCCAGCCCCTCGAAGCCGGGCACGTGGTCATCGCCCGGGCCGCCGGGGTGGTACGGCTGCCCGCCCGGTTCCTCATGGTCCTCGCGGCGAACCCCTGCCCCTGCGGCCGCCACACCCTGAACGGATTCGGCTGCGAATGCCCCGCCTCCGTGATCCGGCGCTACCAGGCCCGGCTGTCCGGGCCGCTCCTCGACCGGGTCGACCTGCGGGTCGAGGTGGAGCCCGTCACCCGCTCCGACCTGCTGGGCCGGGGCGGCCGGGGGGAGGCCACCGCCACCGTCGCGGACCGCGTCCGCGAGGCCCGGGACCGGGCCGCCGCCCGGCTCGCCGACACCCCGTGGCGGCTCAACTCCGAGGTGCCCGGGCACGAGCTGCGCACCCGCTGGCCGGCCGGCCCCGGCGCCCTGGCCCTCGCCGAGCGGGACATGGAGCGCGGGCTGTTGACCGCGCGGGGGCTCGACCGGGTGCTGCGGGTCGCCTGGACCGTGGCCGACCTGCGGGGCCGCGACCGCCCCGACGCGCTGGACACGGCCGTCGCGCTGGAGCTGCGCACCGGGATCGCCCGCGGGGCGGCGCAGGCCCTGGAGACGGGACCGTGAGTGCCGCCGGGCAGCCCGATCCGGAGCTCGTCGCCCGGGCCGCGCTGACCAGGGTGCTGGAGCCGGGGGACGAGCACGGGGGCCGGTGGCTCCGCGAGCTCGGCGCCGTCGGCCTGATACGGCTCCTGACCGGTCCGGCGGGCGCGGAGGGCGGTGTGCTGAGCGGGGTGGGGGCCGAGCGGCTCGCCGGGTACCGCAGACGGGCCGCCGCCGCCGAGCCCCTGCGGGACCTGGAGGACGCGGCCGGCTCGGGCGGCCGGTTCGTCTGCCCGGGTTCGGCGGAGTGGCCGACCCAGCTGGACGACCTCGGCGACGCCCGGCCCGTCGGCCTCTGGCTGCGGGGCGGGCCCCATCTGCGGACCTGGGCCGTGCGCTCGGTCGCCGTGGTCGGGGCCCGGGCGTGCACCCCGTACGGGGCCCACATGGCGCAGACCCTGGCCGCCGGCCTCGCCGAGCGCGGCTGGGTGGTGGTCTCCGGGGCGGCGTACGGGATCGACGGCGCCGCCCACCGCGGGGCCCTCGCCTCCGGCGGCGCCACCGCGGCGGTACTGGCCTGCGGGGTCGACGCGGTCTACCCGCGCGGCCACGCCGGGCTGCTGGGCCGGATCACCCGCCAGGGGCTGGTGGTCAGCGAACTGCCGCCCGGCAGCCACCCCACCCCCAGCCGGTTCGTACTGCGCAACCGGGTCATCGCCGCCCTCACCCGCGGAACCGTCGTCGTCGAGGCCGCCCACCGCAGCGGCTCCCTGGTCACCGCGCGCCGCGCCCGGGAACTGGGCCGCCTCACCATGGGCGTGCCCGGGCCGGCCACCAGCGGCCTCTCCGCCGGCGTGCACGAGCTGCTGCGCGGCGAGGCGGTGCTCGTCACCGACGCCGACGAGGTGGTCGAACTCGTCGGCGACATGGGCGAGCTGGCTCCCGTCCGCCGCGGCCCGGTCCTGCCCCGGGACCTGCTGGCCCCCGGGGCCGCACGGGTACTCGAAGCGCTTCCGGCCGGCCGGCCCGCCGGCCTGGACGAGATCGCCCTCGCGGCGGCCGCGGGCACCGATGAAGTCATCGGCAGACTGTACGAACTTCACTCTCTGGGGTTCGTCGAACGGCAGGGCGACGGCTGGCGGTTGACCCCGCGGACATCCCGGGAGGGGGCCCAATCCGGGGCCGACCGGCGAGGCGGTCGTTGACCTGGGGAGTTCCGGTGAAAGAGTGAAGGCGATGAGAGACGCGGTCCTCCCGGTTGCAGTCGCCGGGACCGTGCGCGAGGCGCCGGTCCCGGGCCTCCCGTGCGAGGACGGGCGCGCCTGCGCCCCTGCGCCATCCCGTACTCTTCGCGCACCGCGACACTTCCGTCACGCTACGCTCCCAAGGAATCCAGCTCCGGCAAAGGCGAAGCATGCCCCAGCACACCTCAGGGTCCGACCGCGCTGCGGTGCCCCCCGCTGCCCGTGGCAGCGTGCGGTCCACCGAGCCCTCGTCCCTGGAGCTGCTCTGGCGCTCATACAAGGACACGGGTGACGAGCGGCTGCGGGAGCAGCTGATCCTGCACTACTCGCCGCTGGTGAAGTACGTGGCCGGACGGGTCAGCGTGGGGCTGCCGCCCAACGTGGAACAGGCCGACTTCGTCTCCTCCGGCGTCTTCGGTCTGATCGACGCGATCGAGAAGTTCGACATCGAGCGGTCCATCAAGTTCGAGACGTACGCGATCACCCGCATCCGCGGCGCGATGATCGACGAGCTGCGCGCGCTGGACTGGATCCCGCGCTCCGTGCGGCAGAAGGCGAGGGCCGTGGAGCGCGCCTACGCGACGCTGGAGGCCCAGCTGCGGCGGACCCCGACGGAGTGCGAGGTCGCGGGGGAGATGGGGATCGCGGTGGAGGAACTCCACGCGGTCTTCAGCCAGTTGTCGCTGGCCAACGTGGTCGCCCTGGAGGAGCTGCTGCACGTGGGCGGGGAGGGCGGGGACCGCCTCTCCCTGATGGACACCCTGGAGGACACCGCCGCCGACAACCCGGTGGAGGTGGCCGAGGACCGGGAGCTGCGCCGACTGCTCGCGCGGGCCATCAACACCCTCCCGGAGCGGGAGAAGACGGTGGTGACCCTCTACTACTACGAGGGCCTGACCCTCGCCGAGATCGGCAACGTGCTGGGCGTCACCGAGAGCCGGGTCAGCCAGATCCACACCAAGTCCGTGCTCCAGCTCCGGGCCAAGCTCGCCGACGTCGGCCGCTGAGCCCGCGGCGGCCGCAGCGGCGCCGCCCCCCTTGCGCCACCTCCGTACAGTGGTGACGTGCCCAGGATTCGAGCGGCCTCCGTGGCCGAGCACCGGTCGATGCAGCGCGGCGCCCTGTTGGACGCCGCCCGTTCCCTGTTGTCCGAAGGCGGGACCGAGGCCCTGACCTTCCCCGCCCTCGCGGAGCGGACCGGGCTCGCCCGGTCGTCCGTGTACGAGTACTTCCGGTCGCGCGCGGCCGTCGTCGAAGAGCTGTGCGCGGTGGACTTCCCCGTCTGGGCCGCCGAGATCGAGGCGGCGATGGAACGGGCGGCCACGCCGGAGGCGAAGATCGAGGCGTACGTCCGCACCCAGCTGGTGCTGGTGGGGGACCGGCGCCACCGCGCGGTGGTCGCGATCTCCGCCGGAGAGCTGGACGCGGGCGCTCGGGAGAAGATCCGCGCCGCGCACGGCGGTCTGGTGGCGATGATCGTCGAGGCTCTGGGCGCCCTCGGGCTGCCGGAGCCGCGGCTGGCCGCGATGCTGCTCCAGGGCGTGGTGGACGCCGCGGCCCGGCGCATCGAGCTCGGCGCCGCCGAGGACCCCGCCGTGATCACCGAGACGGCCGTCTCCATGGCCCTGCGCGGCGTCACCCCCTGACCGGACCCGGCGTCGCGGCGCTTCACGGCGCGGCGGCCGGCAGCAGCCGGGGCGTGGGCCGGGGAAGCAGGGCCAGCGGGTCGAGGTAGGCGTTCTCGCCCTCCAGGAGCCCCCAGTGCAGGCAGGGCGTCGCGCAGTGGGAGCCCTCGGTGAGCACCGCCACCACCTGGCCCGCCTCCACGGCCTCCCCCTGCGCGACCAGTGCCCGCACCGGCTCGTACGTCGTCCGCAGGCCGCCCGGGAGGGTCAGCGAGAGCACTCCCCGGCCGGCGACCTGCCCGGCGTAGTGCACCCGCCCCGGCCCGGCGGCCCGTACCCGCGTACCGGCGGGCGCCGACAGGTCCACCCCGCGGTGCCCGGCCGCGTACGGGGTCGGCGGCGGGTCCCACCAGCGCACCACCGACAGCGGCGCGGGCAGGGGGCGCACTCCCCGCACCCCGCGCACCGCGCGCACCCCGTGCACCGGCCCGGCCGGCGCGGCGGAGCCGGGGTCCGGCGCCGCGGACCCCGGCGGGGACGGCGGCACGGGCAGGGGCTGGGGCAGCGCCAGCAGCAGGATGAGCAGCAGCTTCGTCATGCGTCGCAGGATCCCGCGCGGGTGGGGCGCCCCGTTCGCGCCTGTGGACGGCCGGAGCGGTGTGGACAACGGCGTCACCCGGCATACCGCCGGGTCCCGTACACTTCTTGTGGCGATCCGGGTCACCGGGTCGACTTCGCACGCCCCAGCGCCGACCGGTCCAGCCGGTCAGGCGACAGCGTCTCTCGGTCCCTCCAGGGGCAGGGCGCGGTGGGGCGTCAGGAACCAAAACCGAGAAAACCAAGGAGATGGCCATGGCCGTCGTAACGATGCGGGAGCTGCTGGAGAGCGGCGTCCACTTCGGTCACCAGACCCGTCGCTGGAACCCGAAGATGAAGCGCTTCATCTTCACCGAGCGCAACGGCATCTACATCATCGACCTGCTCCAGTCGCTGTCGTACATCGACCGCGCCTACGAGTTCGTGAAGGAGACCGTCGCGCACGGTGGCTCCATCATGTTCGTCGGTACCAAGAAGCAGGCGCAGGAGGCCATCGCCGAGCAGGCGACCCGCGTCGGCATGCCGTACGTCAACCAGCGTTGGCTCGGTGGCATGCTCACCAACTTCTCCACCGTCTACAAGCGCCTCCAGCGTCTGAAGGAGCTTGAGGCGATCGACTTCGAGGACGTCGCCGCCTCGGGTCTCACCAAGAAGGAGCTCCTGGTCCTCTCCCGCGAGAAGACCAAGCTGGAGAAGACCCTCGGTGGTATCCGCGAGATGTCGAAGGTCCCCAGCGCCGTCTGGATCGTCGACACCAAGAAGGAGCACATCGCCGTCGGTGAGGCGCGCAAGCTCCACATCCCGGTCGTCGCGATCCTCGACACCAACTGCGACCCCGACGAGGTCGACTACAAGATCCCGGGCAACGACGACGCGATCCGCTCCGTCACCCTGCTCACCCGCGTGATCGCCGACGCCGTCGCCGAGGGTCTCATCGCCCGCTCCGGCGCTGCGACCGGCGACTCGAAGCCGGGCGAGAAGGCCGCCGCCGAGCCGCTCGCCGAGTGGGAGCGCGACCTGCTCGAGGGCGAGAAGAAGGCTGACGCCGAGGCCCCCGCGGCCGAGGCTCCGGCCGCTGAGGCTCCGGCCGCCGAGGCCGCCGAGGCCGAGGCCCCGGCCGCCGAGGCTCCGGCCGCCGACGCCGAGCAGGCCTGACCCCCTGAGAGTGCCCGGCGTTCACGCGCCGGGCACTCGCAGCACGGACGATGACGGCGGGGGAGCCGCGCCACGAGCGCGCTCCTCCGCCTCGCCCAGCTACCGCTGGGAGGGGCCCCCAGGCCGTAGATCTACGACTTCGAGAGAGAATCACAGACTCATGGCGAACTACACCGCCGCTGACGTCAAGAAGCTCCGCGAGCTCACCGGCGCCGGCATGCTGGACTGCAAGAACGCGCTCGTGGAGGCCGACGGCGACGTCACCAAGGCCAACGAGATCCTGCGCGTCAAGGGCCTGAAGGGTGTCGCCAAGCGCGAGGGCCGTTCCGCCGAGAACGGTGCCGTCACCTCCCTGATCGCCGAGGACGCCACCTCCGGCGTGCTGCTCGAGCTCAAGTGCGAGACCGACTTCGTCGCCAAGAGCCCGAAGTTCCTGGCCGTCGCCGACCAGCTCGCCGCCCACGTGGCCGCGACCAGCCCGGCGGACATCGAGGCGCTGCTGGCGTCCGAGATCGAGGCCGGCAAGACCGTCCAGGCGTTCGTGGACGAGGCCAACGCCAACCTCGGCGAGAAGATCGTCCTGGACCGCTTCGCCCAGTACGACGGTGCCTTCGTCGCCTCCTACATGCACCGCACCATGCCCGACCTGCCCCCGCAGATCGGTGTCCTGGTCGAGCTGGACAAGGCCGACGCCGACCTGGCCAAGGGCATCGCCCAGCACATCGCCGCCTTCGCGCCGAAGTACCTGACCGCCGAGGACGTTCCGGCCGAGGTCGTCGAGTCCGAGCGCCGCGTCGCCGAAGAGGTCACCCGCGCCGAGGGCAAGCCCGAGGCCGCGATCTCCAAGATCGTCGAGGGTCGCGTCAACGGCTTCTTCAAGGACGTCACGCTCCTCGGCCAGCCGTACGCGCTGGACAACAAGAAGTCCGTCCAGAAGGTTCTGGACGAGGCCGGTGTCACCCTGAAGCGCTTCACCCGCATCAAGGTCGGCATCTGAGTCCGTCCGTACGCGACGGACACCGGACCCCTATAGGGTCTGAAGCAGTCGTCCGCGCCCGCGCGAGGCGACCGCAGATCTGACGAGGAGGCCATTGCCGCAGAGGGAACCGCGAGGACCCACCGGCAATGGCCTTCTTCGTATGTGCACGAGGAGATCTCCATGAATCAGGGCGTTGACCCCCACACCGCATCCGACGACAAGAGCGACCACGGCAAGAAGGGCCGCCGCTTCATGCTGAAGCTGTCCGGCGAAGCCTTCTCCGGCGGCGGCGGACTGGGTGTCGACCCCGACGTCGTGCACGCCATCGCCCGCGAGATCGCGGCCGTGGTCCGCGACGGCGCCGAGATCGCGATCGTCATCGGCGGCGGCAACTTCTTCCGCGGCGCCGAGCTCCAGCAGCGCGGCATGGACCGGGCGCGGTCCGACTACATGGGCATGCTCGGCACCGTCATGAACTGCCTCGCCCTCCAGGACTTCCTGGAGAAGGAGGGCATCGACAGCCGTGTCCAGACCGCCATCACCATGGGCCAGGTCGCGGAGCCGTACATCCCGCTGCGCGCCGTGCGCCACCTGGAGAAGGGCCGCGTCGTGATCTTCGGCGCCGGCATGGGCATGCCGTACTTCTCCACCGACACCACGGCCGCCCAGCGCGCCCTGGAAATCGACGCCGAGGCCCTCCTCATGGGCAAGAACGGCGTCGACGGGGTCTACGACTCCGACCCGAAGACCAACCCGGACGCGGTGAAGTTCGACGCGCTGGAGTACAGCGAGGTGCTGTCCCGGGACCTCAAGGTCGCCGACGCCACGGCCATCACGCTGTGCCGCGACAACAAGCTGCCGATCCTGGTCTTCGAACTGCTCGCCGAGGGCAATATCGCCCGCGCCGTCAAGGGTGAGAAGATCGGCACGCTCGTGAGCGACCAGGGCACCCGGGCCTGAGCGGTCCGCCGCCGGGCCCCGGGGGCCCGGTCCGGGCGCCCGGCCGGCCCGCCCGCCTGAACCATCCACATCTGACATGCAGGAGCACGTGGTGATCGAAGAAACCCTCCTCGAGGCCGAGGAGAAGATGGAGAAGGCCGTCAACGTCGCCAAGGACGACTTCGCCGCGATTCGCACGGGCCGTGCGCACCCGGCGATGTTCAACAAGATCGTGGCGGAGTACTACGGTGCCATCACGCCCATCAACCAGCTGGCCTCCTTCGCGGTGCCCGAGCCGCGCATGGCGATCGTGACGCCGTTCGACGCGTCGGCGCTGCGCAACATCGAGCAGGCCATCCGCGACTCCGACCTCGGTGTCAACCCGAGCAACGACGGCCGCATCATCCGGGTGACCTTCCCCGAGCTGACGCAGGACCGCCGCAAGGAGTACATCAAGGTCGCGCGCACCAAGGCCGAGGACTCCAAGGTTTCCATCCGCGCCGTCCGCCGCAAGGCGAAGGACGCCCTCGACAAGCTGGTCAAGGACAAGGAGGCCGGCGAGGACGAGGTGCGCCGCGCCGAGAAGGAGCTCGACGACACCACCGCGAAGTACGTCGCGCAGGTGGACGAGCTGCTCAAGCACAAGGAAGCCGAGCTCCTCGAGGTCTGATGAACGACTCTCCCTGGGCCGCGGAGCCGGTTCCGGCGGGTCCCGCATACGATGCGCTGGTGGGCCCGCACACTGCGCCCATGCCCATCGTGCCCGATGCCGCCGGCCGTGCCTTCGACGACCGGGAAGCACGCGATCGGGGGGCCGCCTTCGTGGGCGGCCCCCCGTTCCGCGCCGAGACGCCGTTGCAGGAGCCCATGCCCAGCCCCCCGCCTCCGCCTTCACCGGCCCCGCACGACGCCTCGCCCCCGCCGCAGAAGAAGCGCGCGGGGCGGGACCTGCGTGCCGCCATAGGGGTCGGCGTCGGCCTCGGCGCGGTGATCTTCGCGTCGCTGTTCATCGTCAAGGCCGTCTTCGTCGGCGTGATCGTCGTCGCGGTCGTCGTCGGCCTGTGGGAGCTCACCTCCCGGCTCCAGGAGAAGAAGGGCATCAAGGCGCCGCTGGTCCCGCTCGCGGTCGGCGGCGCGGCGATGATCATCGCGGGCTACGTGCGCGGGGCCGAGGGCGCCTGGGTGGCCATGGCGCTCACGGCGCTGGCCGTCCTGGTGTGGCGGATGACGGAACCGCCCGAGGACTACCTCAAGGACGTCACCGCGGGCGTCTTCGCCGCGTTCTACGTGCCCTTCCTGGCCACCTTCGTCGCGATGCTGCTCACCCCCGACGACGGTCCGCAGCGGGTGGTGACCTTCCTGGTCCTGACGGTGGTCAGCGACACCGGCGCGTACGCGGTGGGCTGGCGCTTCGGCAAGACCAAGCTCGCGCCGCGCATCAGCCCCGGCAAGACCCGCGAGGGGCTCGTGGGAGCGGTGGCCTTCGCCATGGCGGCCGGCGCCCTGTGCATGGAGTTCCTGATTGACGGGGGCTCCTGGTGGCAGGGCCTGCTGCTGGGCCTCGCGGTCGCGGTCAGCGCCACCCTGGGCGACCTCGGCGAGTCGATGATCAAGCGTGACCTGGGCATCAAGGACATGGGCACGCTGCTCCCCGGCCACGGGGGCATCATGGACCGGCTGGACTCGCTGCTGCCGACCGCCCCGGTGGTGTGGCTGCTGCTGGCGGCGTTCGTCGGCACGGGCTGACCGGCCCGGGCCGGGTTATCCTGGAGGGCGCGCCGCGTGTACGCGGCGCGCCTTTTCCGTCCAGCGGCCGCGCCGCGGACCGGCCCTGCACGCGCGGGGTGACCCCCACCCCGTCGCACTGAGGAGTACAGCATGGCCCCCCGTCCCGTCCCGGGTGAGCTCACCTTCGTCGCGCCCCGCGGAGCGAAGAAGCCGCCCCGGCACCTGGCCGACATGACCCCGGCCGAGCGCCGCGAGGCGGTCGCCGCGATCGGCGAGAAGCCGTTCCGGGCCAAGCAGCTCTCCCAGCACTACTTCGCCCGCTACGCGCACGACCCGGCCGAGTGGACCGACATCCCGGCGGGCTCGCGGGAGAAGCTCCAGCAGGAGCTGCTGCCCGAGCTGATGAACGTCGTCCGGCACATCTCGTGCGACGACGACACCACCCGCAAGACCCTGTGGAAGCTGCACGACGGCACGCTCGTGGAGTCGGTGCTGATGCGCTACCCCGACCGCGTGACGATGTGCATCTCCTCCCAGGCCGGCTGCGGCATGAACTGCCCCTTCTGCGCCACCGGCCAGGCCGGCCTCGACCGCAACCTCTCCACCGCCGAGATCGTGCACCAGATCGTCGACGGCATGCGCGCCCTGCGCGACGGCGAGGTCCCCGGCGGCCCGGCCCGCCTGTCCAACATCGTCTTCATGGGCATGGGCGAGCCGCTCGCCAACTACAAGCGCGTCGTCGGCGCCATCCGCCGCCTCACCGACCCGGAGCCCGACGGCCTGGGCCTGTCGCAGCGCGGCATCACCGTCTCCACCGTCGGCCTGGTCCCGGCCATGCTGCGCTTCGCCGACGAGGGCTTCAAGTGCCGCCTCGCGGTCTCCCTGCACGCCCCGGACGACGAGCTGCGCGACACCCTCGTCCCCGTGAACACCCGCTGGAAGGTCCGCGAGGTCCTCGACGCGGCCTGGGAGTACGCGGAGAAGTCCGGGCGCCGGATCTCCATCGAGTACGCCCTGATCCGCGACATCAACGACCAGGCCTGGCGCGGCGACCTGCTCGGGCGCCTGCTCAAGGGCAAGCGCGTACACGTCAACCTGATCCCGCTGAACCCGACGCCCGGCTCGAAGTGGACCGCCTCGCGGCCCGAGGACGAGAAGGCCTTCGTCGAGGCGATCGCCCGGCACGGCGTGCCCGTGACCGTACGCGACACCCGCGGCCAGGAGATCGACGGCGCCTGCGGCCAGCTCGCCGCCTCGGAACGCTAGATTCCGGTCGCCGGTGGGCCTGATTCGGCCGCGGGGTACCCTGTGGCCGAACCAATTGCATATTCCGACAGGGGAGCGCCACAGCGCTGAGAGTGCGGTATCCGTCATCCGCAGACCCTCTGAACCTCGCCCCGGTCATTCGGGGTAGGAAGTTCGGTCACCACTCAAGCTGTTGCGCCCTGCCCGGCGTCCGCTCGCACAGAGCGCCGGGCGGGGCCGCGTCTTCTCCTGGTCATCCCAGGAGGAATTCACCAGTGAGCACCACCAGGAAGATCGCGGGCGCGACGCTCGCGGCCGCGCTCGGCGTCACCACCCTCAGTGCCTGCGGCGGCTCCGGCGCCGAGGACGGGGCCGCGGGCGCGAGCGACGCGCCGAAGTCCAAGACGGTCACCCTCGTCTCCCACGACTCCTTCAACGTGACCGACACGGTCCTCAAGGAGTTCGAGCAGCAGAGCGGCTACACCGTCAAGGTCCTGAAGTCCGGGGACGCGGGCGCGGCCCTCAACCAGGAGATCCTCACCAAGGGCTCCCCGCGCGGCGACGTCTTCTTCGGCGTCGACAACACGCTGCTCTCGCGCGCCCTCGACAACGGGATCTTCACCCCCTACCAGGCCAAGGGCCTGGACGGCGTGAAGCCGGAGTTCGTCCTCGACCAGCAGCACCGGGTCACCCCGGTCGACTCCGGCGACATCTGCGTCAACTACGACAAGGCCTACTTCGCCGACAAGAAGATCGCCCCGCCGCAGACGCTGGACGACCTGGTCAAGCCGGAGTACAAGAACCTGCTGGTCACCGAGAACGCCGCGACCTCCTCGCCCGGCCTCGGCTTCCTCCTCGCCTCCGTCGGCAAGTACGGCGAGGAGGGCTGGAAGGACTACTGGAGCAAGCTCAAGGCCAACGGCGTCGAGGTCGTCGACGGCTGGGAGCAGGCCTACAACGAGCGCTTCTCCGGCTCCGCCGGCGGCAAGAAGGCCAAGGGGGACCGCCCGCTGGTCGTCTCCTACGCCTCCAGCCCGCCGGTCGAGGTCCTCTACGCCGAGCCGCAGCCGGCCGAGGCCCCCACGGGCGTGGCCACCGGCACCTGCTTCCGCCAGGTCGAGTTCGCGGGCCTGCTGAAGGGCGCGAAGAACGAGGAGGGCGGCAAGGCCCTCGTCGACTTCCTGGTGAGCAAGAAGTTCCAGGAGGACATGCCGCTCCAGATGTTCGTGAACCCGGTGCTCAAGGACGCGAAGCTGCCGGACCTGTTCACGAAGCACGGCGTCGTCGTCGAGAAGCCGGAGACGGTCGCCCCCGACGCCATCGCCAAGAACCGTGAGCAGTGGGTCAAGACGTGGTCCTCGCTCGTCGTGAAGTAGGACGCGAGCGCCACCGGGAAGGCGGGCGCGCCACGGCCGTCAGACTCGCTCTGATGGCCGTGCCGCTCGCCTTCTTCGGGCTGTTCTTCGCCTATCCCGTCGCCGCGATCGTCGGCCGCGGGCTCAAGACCGCCGAGGGCTGGCAGTTCGGCCGGATCGGCGAGGTCCTCGCCCGGCCCGACATCGCCGGCGTGCTGTGGTTCACCACCTGGCAGGCGCTCGCCTCGACCGCCCTCACCCTGCTGCTGGCGCTGCCCGGCGCCTACGTCTTCGCCCGTCTGGAGTTCCCGGGCAAGCAGCTGCTGCGGGCCCTGGTCACCGTCCCGTTCGTGCTCCCGACGGTGGTCGTCGGCAGCGCCTTCCTGGCGCTGGCCGGCCGGGGCGGGCTGCTCGACGAGCTGTGGGGCGTCCGGCTGGACACCACCGTCTGGGCGATCCTGCTCGCCCACGTCTTCTTCAACTACGCCGTCGTCGTACGGACGGTCGGCGGGCTGTGGGCCCAGCTGGACCCGCGCCAGGAGGAGGCCGCCCGGGTGCTGGGCGCCGGGCGGTTCGCGGCATGGCGGCGGGTGACGCTGCCCGCGCTCGCGCCGGCGGTGGCCGCCGCCTCGCTGATGGTGTTCCTGTTCACCTTCAGCTCCTTCGGCGTCGTGCAGATCCTGGGCGGCCCCTCGTACTCCACCCTGGAGGTGGAGGTCTACCGGCAGACGGCGCAGCTGCTGGACCTGCCGACGGCCGCCGTGCTGACGATGGTCCAGTTCGCGGCCATCGCCGGCGTCCTCGCCGTCCACGCCCGGACCGTGCGCCGCCGGGAGACCGCGCTGCGGCTCGTGGATCCGGCCCGCACCGCGCGCCCGCCGCACGGCCGGGCGCAGCGCGCCCTGCTCGGCGGGGTGCTGCTGTCGGTGGTGCTGCTGATCGTGGCGCCGCTGGCCGTGCTCGTGGAGCGGTCCTTCGACGCGCCCGGCGGCTACGGATTCGGCTTCTACCGGGCGCTGCAGGAGACGGGCGCCGGCGGCGGAACGTTTCTGGTGCCGCCGCTGGAGGCCGTCTGGAACTCCCTCCGGTACGCGCTCGCCGCCACCGCCGTCGCCCTGGCCGTCGGCGGGCTCGCGGCCGCCGCCCTGACCCGGCGCGGAGGACGCTTCGTACGGGGCTTCGACGCGCTGCTGATGCTGCCGCTCGGGGTGTCGGCGGTGACGGTGGGCTTCGGGTTCCTGATCACCCTGGACGAGCCGCCGCTGGACCTCAGGACCTCGTGGATCCTGGTGCCGCTGGCTCAGGCGCTGGTCGGGGTGCCGTTCGTCGTACGGACCATGCTGCCGGTGCTGCGGGCCGTCGACGTCCGGCTGCGGGAGGCCGCGGCCGTGCTCGGGGCCTCGCCGCTGCGGGCCTGGCGGGAGGTGGACCTGCCGCTGGTGAGGCGGGCGCTGCTGATCGCGGCCGGCTTCGCCTTCGCGGTCTCGCTGGGGGAGTTCGGCGCAACCGTCTTCATCGCCCGGCCGGACCGCCCGACGCTGCCGGTGGCCGTCGCGCGGCTGCTGGGTCGGGCCGGGGAGATGAACTACGGGCAGGCCATGGCCCTGAGCACGATTCTGATGCTGGTGTGCGCGGTGTCCCTGCTGGTGCTGGAGCGACTGCGACCCGACAAGACCTCGGGAGAGTTCTGATGACCCTGCTCCGGCTCGAAGGGGTCTCGGTCCGTTTCGGTGACCGGGCGGTCGTCGACACGGTCGACCTGGAGGTCGCCGAGCACGAGACCGTGTGCGTGCTCGGGCCCAGCGGCAGCGGGAAGTCCACCCTGCTGCGGGTGGTGGCCGGGCTCCAGCCGGTGTCCGGGGGGCGGGTGCTGCTCGGCGGCGCCGACCAGGCCGGGGTGCCGGTGCACCGGCGCGGAGTGGGCCTGATGTTCCAGGACCACCAGCTGTTCCCGCACCGGGACGTCGGCGGGAACGTCGCCTTCGGACTCCGCATGCGGGGCCCGGCCGGCGGATCGTACGGGGCCCAGGTCGCGCAGCTGCTCGAGCTGGTCGGGCTCCCGGGCGCCCAGCGCCGGGCGGTCGCCTCCCTCTCGGGCGGCGAGCAGCAGCGGGTGGCCCTGGCCCGGGCCCTGGCCCCCTCGCCCCGGCTGCTGATGCTGGACGAGCCGCTCGGCCAGCTGGACCGGGGGCTGCGCGAGCGGCTGGTGGTCGAGTTGCAGGGGCTGTTCTCCCGCCTGGGCACCACCGTCCTGGCCGTCACCCACGACCAGGGCGAGGCCTTCGCGCTGGCCGACCGGGTGGTGGTGATGCGGGACGGGCGCATCGCGCAGGCCGGTACCCCGCTGGAGGTGTGGCAGCGGCCCGCGTCCGAGTTCGTGGCCCGGTTCCTCGGCTTCGAGAACGTGGTCCCGGGGACGGTGGTCCAGGGCGTCGCCGCCACCGCCTGGGGCAGGATCCCGGTCCCGGCCGGCACGCCCGACGGGGAGCGGCGGCTGCTGGTCCGCCCGGCCGGCGTGGTGCTGTGCGCGGCCGGGCTGAACTGCCGGGTGGAGTCCCGGACCTTCCGCGGCACCCACGTGGCCCTGCGGCTGCTGCCCGAGTCGGGGCCGGTGCTGGAGGCCGAGTGCGAGCTGGCCGCCGCGCCGGCCGTGGGGGACCGGGTCGCGGTGGCCTTCGGACCGTCCGAGGTGGTCGTCCTCCCGTCGTCCTGACCCGGTACCCGACGCCGGACCGGAGCAGACCCGTCAGGCCCGGATGCCGTCGCAGGCGATCGGCAGGTGGCGCGGGCCGCGCAGGACCGCGTTCTGCCGGTACGGGGGCGGGTCCTCCAGCAGCCGCGGGTTCTCCAGCCGGCGGGCCAGCTCGCTCAGGGCCAGTGCGGCCTCCAGCCGGGCCAGCGGCGCCCCGAAACAGCTGTGGATCCCGCTGCCCAGGCCCAGGTGCTGGACGTCCTCCCGGTCCGGGTCGAACCGGTCCGGATCCGGGAACCGCTTGGGGTCGCGGTTGCCCGAGGCCAGCACCAGCCAGATGGACGCCCCCTGCGGGATGGTCACACCGCCGATCTCGATGTCCGCGAGGGCGGTGCGCTGCGGGACCAGCTGGACCGGCGGCTCGTAGCGCAGCAGCTCCTCGACGATCGGCACCGCCAGCGCCGGGTCCGCGCGCAGCCGTTCGAGCACCTCGGGGTGGCGCAGCAGGGTCAGCATGCCGTTGGTGATGAGGTTGACCGTGGTCTCGTGCCCGGCGATCAGCAGCAGCGCCGAGGTGCTCAGCAGCTCCATGGTGGTCATGGCGCCGTCCGGGCCCTGCGCCGTGGCCAGCTCCGAGAGCATGTCGCCGGTGGGGTGCTTGCGGCGCTCCTCGATCAGCCCGGCCAGGTACATGCCGAGCTCCATGCGGGCGTCCTTGGACTTCTTGGCCCGGCCCTTGGGGTCGGGGGCGTCCGGATCGGGGTCGAGGCTGGCGGCGAGGGTGTCGGCCCACACGTGGAACCTGGCCTCGTCCTCGGGGGGCACGCCCAGCAGCCGGCAGATGACGGTCACCGGGAACGGGTACGAGAACTGCTCGACCAGGTCGATCCGGTCCAGGTGGCCGGACTCCGCGATGCCGTCGATCAGCCCCTTGACGATGCCGCCCAGCTCCCCGCGCATGTCGTGCACGCGGTGCGGGGAGTGCGGAGGGCCGAAGGGCCGGTTGGTCATCCGGCGCAGCCGGTCGTGCTCGGGCGGGTCGAGCCGCAGGAAGGCCGGGGGCAGCACCGCCTCCTCCTCCTGCTCCGGATCGGCCAGCGGGTCACCGTCCGCCGACTTCAGGTTCCGCGCGTCGGAACTGATCCGCGGGTCGTGCAGCAGGCTCCGGATCTCGTAGTAGCCGCTGACCACGTAGGGCCCGCTCCCGTCGTGCGAGACGGGCGTCTTGCGGAGTTCCTCGTACAGCGGGTACGGATTGGCCCGGCTGGAGTAGTCGATGATCTGCCGCAGGAGTTCTTGAGTCATCTGGGGTCCTCGTGCTCAGGGGCGCGCCGGGTTGAAGGTGATCCTCCGGTCGGCCGGTGAGTAGCCGCTGAGGGTGATGGTCGGGCCGTGCGTGGGCACCGACGGGTCGGGGAAGTCGGCCGGGACCGGCTTGTTGCCCTCGGGCCTGCGGTCGACCGTCGCGAACGGCGGCGGGAACGGCGCGGTCCGCTCGATCTGCTCCTGGTAGAAGGGCAGCCAGCGGCAGTTGTCGAAGGTGACGGCGCCGATGACGCGCCCCTGGTAGCCGTAGACCGCGGCGAAGCGGCGCTCGGCGCGCGACCCCTGGGTGAAGAGGATCTCGGTGCCCATCGAGGGCACCCCGACCGACTTGATGTTCACGCCGAACTGGGAGGACCAGAAGGCCGGGACCCACAGGTGCGGGCGCCGGTCGGAGCTCTCGCTCAGCATGTTGTGCGCGGCCGTGCGGGCCTGCTCCACGGCGTTGCCCCAGTGCTCCAGCGACAGGAACTGGTATCCGAACAGGGCGTGCGGGGAACGGGCCACGTCACCCGCCACGTAGATGTCGTCGGTGACGATGCCGCGGATGTCGAAGGCCCGGCAGCCCGCGTCGCAGGCGATGCCCCGGGGCCCCGCGCCAAGCCCTGACCCGGCGAGCCACTCCGTGTTGCGCTGCGCGCCGAGGCCGACGATCACGGTGTCCGTCTCCAGGACGGTGCCGTCCGACAGGTGGGCTGCGCGCACCTGCCCGGAGGAGTCGCCCTCCAGGGCGGTCACCATGATCCCGGTCCGCAGGTCGACGCCGTGCTCGCGGTGCATCTCCGCCGCGACCTCGCCGATCACCCCGCCCAGCGCGCCCACCAGCGGTGCGGCGCCGCGCTCGGCGACGGTGACCTCCAGGCCGCGCTCGCGGCAGGCGGAGGCGATCTCGGAGCCGGTGAACCCGGCGCCGATGACCAGCACCCGGCGCGGACCGGCGGCGAGCCGGCGCTCCAGGGCGAGCCCGTCGTCCCGGGTGCGCAGGGTGAGGACGCCCTCCAGGGCGGCTTCCTCCTCGTTCGGCCAGCGCCGGGCCCGGACGCCGGTGGCGATGAGGAGCCGGTCGTACTCGACCTCGTCGCCGTCGGCGAGCCTCACCCGTCCGGCCGCCATGTCCAGGCCCGTGGCGGGCACGCCGAGGCGCCACTTGGCGTTGATGTCCCGGGTGCGCGGCAGCAGCGTACGGTCGGGCGTCGTCCTGCCCAGCAGCACCTGCTTGGACAGCGGGGGCCGGTCGTACGGTTCGTGGGGTTCGTCGCCGATCATCGTCAGGGAACCCGCGAACCCCTTCTCGCGCATCGTCTCGGCGGCCCGCAGTCCCGCGAGGGACGCCCCCACGACGACGATGCGGCCTTCGCGCTTGAGCCGCTCCAGGGCTGCGTCACCGCTCACCGCGCGCCTCCGCCGTCGACAGGGACCCGTTCACCGCGTCCAGCAGGATGGCCCTGACGGGGCAGGCGTGCACGGCGCGGACGACGTCGTCGCGGTGCTCCTCGTCGGGCTGCGGGTCGTAGAGCAGGGACTCGTCACCGTGCATGGCGAAGACGTCCGGCGCGAGGAACGCGCACTGGGCGTAGCCCTGGCACCGGTTGAGGTCGACGACAAGCCTCATGAGGCATCAGCCCTTCCGTGACCTGTTGACCCCCGCGGCCCCCGACACCCTCCCGACCTCCAGCATGCGCGCGTGCCCCGGCCGCCGCCCGCCGGAGGGGACCAGGACCACCCGGCCATCAGGCCGGCCGCCGCAGGTGGGTGCGCAGCAGGTGCAGGCTGACCACGAGCACCCAGAAGGGGAAGACCAGCTCCACCCAGGGCACGCCGGAGCCGAGGGCGAGCAGCACCAGCCCGGTGGCGAGGCCCAGCACGACCAGCGGACGGGGGAAGACGCCGAGCCGGTGCCCGATGGTCGAGGTGACGAAGACGAAGACGGCCGCCATGCGCATCGCGTACGTCGTCAGCACGGTGTACGCGAAGGGGCGGCCGAACCCGGACGGCGGAACGGGCTCCTGGAGCACGGTCCCGGCCGCGGCGGCCGCGACGAACAGGGTGGCGACGAAGAGGCAGCCGCTGCCGAGGAACACCGTCGAGACGAACCGGTCCTCGCCCTCGCCCGCGTGCTCGCGCAGGGCTCCCATGAACCACAGGAAGAAGATCCCGGCGAAGGGGACGATCTCCAGCGCGAGGCGGACCGCCCAGCGGTCGTCCTCGGCGACGGGGGCGTCGGCCGGGCTCCCGGAGGGGACGGCGATGCGCATCAGGACGATCGCCGCCGCGAGCAGCACGGCGAAGACGAGCCCGGCCGCCCCGGCGGCCCGCGGGGTGCGCATCCGCCTGGTGGTGGACTCCATGCCTCCAGCAGGCGGCACCCGCCGGGCCCCCGCCACCCGGGCGGCCCCACGGGAGTGAACCCGGGCGCGGGGGCGGGAGCCCGAGGTGTCAGGCCACCGGAACGGAAGCCGGCTCCCCGGCGGGCTCCTCGGCCCCGTCGTGGTTGCCGTACCAGGCCACCGCGACGGCGCCCGCGACCGCCAGGACGAAGCCGGTCACCGCGAGCCACGCCAGACCCGGGCGGGAGGCGTCGCCGAGCCACAGGACGCCGATCGCGCCCGGCAGCACGGTCTCGCCCACGACGAGGGCGGCCGTGGCGCCGTTCACCGAGCCGATCTGGAGGGCCACGGTGTGCAGGTACATGCCGCCGATGCCGGCCACCAGGATGGCGTACAGGGCCGGGTCCGTCAGGAAGGTCACCGGGTCGAAGGGGTCCACGCCGTCGAGGATGCGCACGCCCACGCCCAGCGCGCCGAAGGCGAGCCCCGACAGCAGGCCCGCCAGGATCGCGGCGCGGGCACCGAGGAGGCGTACGGCCACCGTGCCGCCGATGATGATCAGCAGGGTCACGGCCAGCAGCCACCAGTGCGTGGCCATCGGGGCGTGGTGGCCGCCCTCGTGGCCGGCGGCGGTCGCGAGCAGCACCAGCGCGGCGCAGACGACGCCGATCGAGGTCCACTCCTTCCGGCTCAGCCGGATCCCCAGCATCTTCACACTGAGCACGGCCGTGATGACCAGGTTGGCGCTGATCACCGTCTGAGAGAGGAACAGGGGCAGCAGACGGGCCGCCAGCGCGCCCAGGGCGAAGCCCACGAAGTCCAGGACGGTGCCGACGATGAACTCCCAGGTCATCGCGGCCTTGGCGGTGGAGGTCAGGTTCGGTCCGCCGTGGGCGGTCACCCCGGCGGCCGCCGGGGAGGTCCGGGCGGCGCGGCGGGAGCCGACGGCTTGCAGGACAGAGCCCGTCCCGTAGCAGATGGACGCCGCGACGGCGGTCAGCAGGCCTATGAGCACAGAGGGCTCCGTTCAACGTCTGGCAGGTAAGGCGGTACCTCTGCCAGACGCGGGAACGCGCCCGGAAGTTGCCTCCGCAAGGGAATGCGTTGACCGGTTCTTTGCCCGGCCGCAGCTCAGGCCATGGCCGCGAGCGCGTCGGGGACCTCGTCCACCGAGTCCACCAGCGCGATCCGGGACTCCATCTCCCGTCCCCGCGCCAGCGCCCGCAGCAGCGGCCAGACCGGCAGGTGCACGGTCCAGTGGGCCCGGTCGACCAGGACCATCGGGGTCGGCTCGGAGCGCGACCGGTAGTAGTTCGGGGTCGCGTTGTCGAAGACCTCCTGCACGGTGCCGGCCGCGCCCGGCAGGAACACCACGCCCGCGTTGCACCGGGAGAGCAGCCCGTCCTCGCGGGTGGCGTTCGCGAAGTACTTGGCGATCTGCGCCGCGAAGGCGTTCGGGGGCTCGTGCCCGTAGAACCAGGTGGGGATCCCCACCGAGTCGCCGCCCCGGGGCCAGCGCTCGCGCACGGCGAAGGCCGCGCGCGCCCAGTCGGAGACCGACGGGGCGAAGGAGGGGACCTCCGCCAGCAGCTCCAGCGCCTGCGGCAGGGCCTCGTCGGGGGCGGGAGCCAGGTAGGCGCCGAGGTTGGCGGCCTCCATCGCGCCGGGGCCGCCGCCCGTGGCGACCGTCAGCCCGGAGCGGGACAGGGCCCGGCCGAGTTCCGCGGCGCCGCGGTAGTCCGCCGCGCCGCGGACCATGGCGTGGCCGCCCATCACGCCGACGACGCGGGCGCCCGCGAGGTGTTCGCCGAGGGCGTCGGAGACGGCGTCGTCGTGGAGGGAGCGGAGCATCGAGGAGAAGACGTCGCCGTCCGAGCCGGTCTCCTGGAACCAGGCGTAGGCCTGCGCGTCCGGGGTGGCCTCGTAGCCCCCGTCCAGGCCGGCGAACAGCTCCTCGGCCGTGTAGAGCAGACCCCGGTACGGGTTGAACGGCAGGTCCGGTACCGGCGGGAAGACGAGCGCGCCGTCCGCGCGGACCTTCACCGAGGCGTCGGGCTCCATCGCGCAGCCCAGGAACACGGCCGCGGACGTGTCCGCGGACAGCAGCGCGAAGGTCCGCTCCAGGAGGTTGAGCGACTGGACGCGGTAGCCGCTCAGCGAGCCCCGGGCGACGACCCGGTCGAACTCGGCGAGCGTCTCGATCTCGATGTCTGCGTGGGCCATTCGGCCCACCCTAAGGGCAGGCCGCCTCAGCGGGTCAGCGCCGGCACCGTCAGCTCCGCCACACCCCAGCCGAGCGCCGCGGCGGCCCCGAGCAGCGCCGCCGCCCGCAGCACCACGGCGCTGCGCAGCACCGCGCCCGGCGTGCCGAGGCCGGCCAGCGCCTCCCGGGCGGGCGAGCGGGCCTGGCGCGACTCGATCGCGGAGGTGAGCAGGGTCGCGGCCGCACACAGGGCCACCAGGGCGGCGGCGGGCCCGGTCAGCGGCCCCAGCGGGGCGAGGGGCTCGCCCCGGCCGCGCAGGGCGAGGGCGGTGAGGGCGGCCGCGCCGACGGCGGCGAGCACCCCCAGGGGCCGTCCCAGCCGGGGCGCGTCCTCCTGGAGGCCGCGCCCGGCCAGCAGCCGCAGCAGCCCGGGCCGCAGGGCCTGCACCAGGGTCCCGCACGCGTAGGCCAGCCCCGGACCGGCGAGGGCGAGTCCGGCCGCGACCAGCATCCCGCCGGCCGGGACGGCGGCTCCGGTGGGCGGGGAGTACGCCAGGACGGCGAGCCCGCAGGCAGCGATCCCCACCCCCCAGGGCACGCCGGTCTGCGGGGCCAGTCCGGCGTGCGCCGGCCGGGGCCGCAGCGCGAGGGCCGTCGCGGCGGCGGCGGTCAGCGGGGCCAGGGCCAGCAGCGTGAGGGCGGCGGCCACCGGCAGCGGCCGTCCGGCGTGCAGCAGCCCGGCACCGGCGCCGTCGAAGGGCAGCCCGGCGAGGTCGCCCCGCAGGTGGAGGAAGGCGGCGAGGGCCAGGGCGCTGCCCAGGGCGCACGCGATGGCACTGGAGACCGCCGCGACCAGCGCGAGCCGTACGGGGCCGAGCCCGGCGGCGTCGAGCCCCTCGCGGGGCCGCGCCGCCGGGTCGGTGCGGGCCACGGCCACCGCGAGCTGCACGGTGGCGGCGAGCGGTACCAGCGCCCACAGCAGGCGGGCGGACGACGCGGCGGATCCGGCCGGTCCGGAGACGGCCGCCTCCTCCAGGACGTACAGCAGCAGGAACCCGCTCCCGGCGGCGGCGGCCGCGACCAGCAGCCGGCGCAGCTGGACCACCGGGCGGGAGCCGCGGACTAGGCGGAGAGCGAGCACGCGGCCTGGTCCTCCGTCGTCCCGGGGGAGCCGTCGGCCGCGGCGCCGGCCGGGCGGCCGTCGAGCAGCTCCAGGGTGCGGTCGGCGGCGGCCGCGGTCTCCTCGTCGTGGCCGGCCAGCAGGACGGTGATGCCGTGCGAGCGGGCGGCCGTGGTCAGCGTACGCAGCAGCAGCGCGCGCTCGGCGCTGTGCAGGGGGGCGGTCGGATCGTCGGCGAAGAGCACCGCGGGCTGCGCGACCAGGGCGCGGGCCAGTGCGACCCGCTGGGACTCGGCGCGGTTCAGGGCGCTGGGGCGCTTGCCGGCGAAGCCGTCGATGTCGAGGCGCTCCAGCCATGCGCGGGCGGCGCGCCGGGCGGCGCGGTGGGAGGCGCCGCGGATCAGCAGGGGCAGGGCGGCGTTCTCCCACACCTTGAGCTCGGGCAGCAGTTGCGGTTCCGGCCCGATGCAGGCGAACCGGTCGCGGCGCAGGCGCTCGCGGGCCGAGGCGTTCAGGGTGTGGACGGGGACGCCGTCGAACCAGACCTCGCCCTGTTCGGGCACCAGCTGCCCGGCCAGACAGCGCAGCAGCGTGCTCTTGCCGCTGCCGCGGGGGCCGGTCACGGCGAGGATCTCGCCCTGGCGGACTCCGGCGGAGACCCCGATCAGGCCGGGCGTACCGCTGTGGGAGTAGTGCAGGGACCGTGCCCAAACCAGGTCGTCCTGCGGCGGGGCAGGGTCGGGGGGTCGGGCTGTGTCCGGTGGAGCCACCATGGCGTACACCTCCGTCCGGGGAACGAAGCGGAGCCCATTCGGTCACTGGCGCCGCAATGAGATGTAAAGAGATGAACGTCTTGAATGGTGACAGCACACGGCCCGGACCCCCGCGTTCTACTCGAACGGAGGATCCGGGCCGTGTGGGCGGGCCGGTGGGGCCGGGGCCGGCTAGAGCTTGGTCCACGCCTCGGTGAGCACCGAGCGCAGGATGCCTTCGATCTCGTCGAAGGTGCCCTGGTCGGCGATCAGCGGCGGGGCCAGCTGGATGACCGGGTCCCCGCGGTCGTCGGCGCGGCAGTACAGGCCGTTGTCGAAGAGCGCCTTGGAGAGGAAGCCGTAGAGCACGCGCTCGGTCTCCTCGTCCGTGAAGGACTCCTTGGTGACCTTGTCCTTGACGAGCTCGATGCCGTAGAAGAAGCCGTTGCCGCGGACGTCGCCGACGATCGGAAGGTCGTGCAGCTTCTTCAGGGTGTTGAAGAAGTTGCCCTCCTGGTCCAGCACGTGCTGGTTCAGGCCTTCCTTGTCGAAGATGTCGAGGTTGGCGATGGCCACCGCGGAGGACACCGGGTGTCCGCCGAAGGTGTAGCCGTGCAGGAAGGTGTTGTCGCCCTTGTAGAACGGCTCCGCGATGCGGTCGGAGACGATGCAGGCGCCGATCGGGGAGTAGCCCGAGGTCATGCCCTTGGCGCAGGTGATCATGTCCGGCACGTAGCCGAACTTGTCACAGGCGAACATCGTGCCGAGGCGGCCGAACGCGCAGATGGTCTCGTCGGAGACGAGCAGCACGTCGTAGGTGTCGCAGATCTCGCGGACCCGCTGGAAGTAGCCGGGCGGGGGCGGGAAGCAGCCGCCGGCGTTCTGCACGGGCTCCAGGAAGACGGCGGCGACGGTGTCGGGGCCCTCGAAGAGGATCTGCTGCTCGATCTGGTCGGCGGCCCAGCGGCCGAAGGCCTCGGGGTCGTCGCCGTGGATCGGGGCGCGGTAGATGTTGGTGTTCGGCACCTTGTGCGCGCCGGGGACCAGCGGCTCGAAGGGGGCCTTCAGGGCCGGCAGGCCGGTGATGGACAGCGCGCCCTGCGGGGTGCCGTGGTAGGCGACCGCACGCGAGATGACCTTGTACTTGGTGTGCTTGCCCTGCAGCTTGAAGTACTGCTTGGCGAGCTTCCAGGCGGTCTCGACGGCCTCGCCGCCACCGGTGGTGAAGAAGACCTTGTTCAGGTCGCCCGGGGCGTAGTCGGCGAGGCGCTCGGCGAGCTCCACGGCCTTGGGGTGCGCGTACGACCACACGGGGAAGAACGCGAGCTCCTGGGCCTGCTTGTAGGCGACCTCGGCCAGTTCCTTGCGGCCGTGACCGGCGTTGACCACGAACAGTCCGGCGAGACCGTCCAGGTAGCGCTTGCCCTTGTCGTCGAAGATGTAGGTGCCTTCACCCCGCACGATGGTGGGGACGGGCGCGTTCTCGTACGACGACATGCGGGTGAAGTGCATCCACAGGTGGTCGTACGCGGTCTTGGAGAGGTCTTGGCTCACGGGCTATCGGGTTCCCCACATGTAGGTCTGCTTCTTCAGCTTCAGGTAAACGAAGCTTTCGGTTGATCGCACGCCGGGGAGCGTGCGGATCTTCTTGTTGATCGTTTCGAGCAGGTGGTCGTCGTCCTCGCAGACGATCTCCACCATCAGGTCGAACGACCCCGCGGTCATCACGACGTACTCGCACTCGGCCATGGCGGTCAGAGCATCGGCCACCGGGTCGAGATCTCCCTCGACGTTGATGCCGACCATGGCCTGGCGTCGCAGGCCCACGGTGAGCGGGTCGGTGACGGCGACGATCTGCATCACGCCCTGGTCGAGCAGCTTCTGCACGCGCTGGCGCACCGCCGCTTCGGAGAGGCCCACGGCCTTGCCGATCGATGCATAGGGACGGCGGCCGTCCTCCTGCAGTTGCTCGATGATCGCCAGGGACACAGCATCGACCGAAGGGGACGGTTGTCTGTTCCTGGAATCTGCGCTTCGACTGACCACGACCTCACTGTGCACGAGGAGTCGTCTGTTCCGCAACCCGTAATCGATGAAATCCGTTGTGTGCGATCTCTGAATGAACGGATTTCGTAGTTGGTGAGGTCTGGCTCTGTCGAAAGCGTCGGCCGAGGGGCTAGGCTTGGAGAGTCGTCTCAATCATTGGACATGTGATCAGGAGAGTGGCTGTAGTGACCACCGAACTGCGTCGTCTGCGCAACTACATCGGCGGGGAGTTCAAGGACGCCGCCGACGGGCGGACCACCGACGTGGTCAACCCCGCGACCGGCGAGGTGTACGCCACCGCCCCGCTCTCGGGCCAGGCCGACGTCGACGCCGCCATGGCGGCTGCCGCCGCGGCCTTCCCGGGCTGGCGCGACACCACGCCCTCGGAGCGCCAGAAGGCCCTGCTGAAGATCGCGGACGCCTTCGAGGCCCGCGCCGAGGAGCTGGTGGCCGCCGAGTCGCAGAACACCGGAAAGCCGCTGGCGCTCACGGCCAGCGAGGAACTGCCCCCGATGGTGGACCAGATCCGCTTCTTCGCGGGCGCCGCGCGCCTGCTCGAGGGCCGCTCGGCCGGCGAGTACATGGACGGCATGACCTCGATCATCCGCCGTGAGCCGGTCGGCGTCTGCGCCCAGGTCGCCCCGTGGAACTACCCGATGATGATGGCCGTGTGGAAGTTCGCCCCGGCCATCGCGGCGGGCAACACCGTCGTCCTCAAGCCCTCGGACACCACCCCGGCCTCGACCGTCCTGATGGCCGAGATCATCGACTCCATCCTGCCCAAGGGCGTCTTCAACGTCGTCTGCGGCGACCGCGAGACCGGCAAGGCCATGGTCGAGCACTCCACCCCGGCGATGGCCTCCATCACCGGCTCGGTGCGCGCCGGCATGCAGGTCGCCGAGAGCGCCTCCAAGGACGTCAAGCGCGTCCACCTGGAGCTCGGCGGCAAGGCCCCCGTCGTGGTCTTCCAGGACGCCGACATCGCCAAGGCCGTCGAGGACATCGCCGTCGCGGGCTACTTCAACGCCGGCCAGGACTGCACCGCCGCCACCCGCGTGCTGGTGCACGAGTCCATCCACGACGAGTTCGTCTCCGCGCTCGCCAAGGCCGCCGCCGAGACCAAGACCGGCCAGCCGGACGACGAGGACGTGCTCTACGGCCCGCTGAACAACCCGAACCAGCTCAAGCAGGTCGCGGGCTTCATCGAGCGCCTCCCCGCGCACGCCAAGGTCGAGGCGGGCGGCCACCAGGTCGGCGACAAGGGCTACTTCTACGCCCCGACCGTCGTCTCCGGCCTGAAGCAGGACGACGAGATCATCCAGAACGAGGTCTTCGGCCCCGTCATCACCGTCCAGTCCTTCACCGACGAGGCCCAGGCCCTGGAGTACGCGAACGGCGTCGAGTTCGCCCTCGCCTCCTCCGTGTGGACCAAGGACCACGGCCGCGCGATGCGCATGTCCAAGAACCTCGACTTCGGCTGCGTGTGGATCAACACCCACATCCCGCTCGTCGCCGAGATGCCCCACGGCGGCTTCAAGAAGTCCGGCTACGGCAAGGACCTCTCCGCCTACGGCTTCGAGGACTACACGCGCATCAAGCACGTCATGACCTCGCTCGACGGCTGATCCGCGGCCGCCGCGCGCGGTCGGCGGCGCACTGATCACCGAAGGGTCCTGACGGGGCGGGCAGTAGACATCATGTCTATTGCCCGCCCCTTCGCGCTGGCCGAGGCTGAGGCCATGCCTGAACTCGTCTCCCGTCGCGCGGCGCTGCGCGGCCTCGGTGCCGCGGGCCTGCTCGCCGCCCTCGCCGGCTGCGGCGTGCCCGCGGCCTACGTCCCGGAGGACCGGCGCCGGGGCCGGGACCTCTCGGACCGCGACCGCGCCCTTTCCTTCTCCAACTGGCCGCTCTACATCGACACCGACGACCAGGACGAGGAGAGCCGCCCGACGCTGGAGGCCTTCTCCCGGAGGACCGGCATCGAGGTCCGCTACAGCGAGGAGATCAACGACAACGACGAGTTCTTCGGCAAGGTCAGCCCGTCGCTGATGAACCACCAGCCGACCGGCCACGACCTGGTGGTGGTCAGCGACTGGATGGCCGCCCGCTTCGTCCACCTGGGCTGGGCCCAGAAGATGGACCGTGCGGCCCAGGCCAACGTCACCCGGTACCTGGACCCGCAGCTGCGTTCCCCCGCCTTCGACGAGGGCCGCCTGCACACCGTCCCCTGGCAGTCCGGGATCACCGGCATCGCCTACAACCGCAAGGCGCTCGGCCGGGAGATCAAGTCCGTCCGGGACCTCTGGAAGCCCGACCTGGCCGGCAAGGTGACCCTCTTCTCCGGCCTCGACGAGTCCTTCGCCCTGCTGATGCAGGGCAACGGCACCGACGTCACCCGCTGGACCGAAGCCGACTTCCACCGGATGTGCGACCAGGTCGAGACCATGGTGCACAAGAAGCACATCCGCCGCTTCACCGGCAACGACTACACCTCCGATCTCGGCAAGGGCGACGTCCTGGCCTGCCAGGCCTACTCGGGCGACGTCATCCAGCTCCGGGCCGACAACCCCGACATCGAGTTCGTGGTCCCCGAGGAGGGCGCCGAGCTGTGGGCCGAGAGCCTGCTCGTCCCCAACCTCGCCCGGCACAAGGCCAATGCCGAGGCGCTCGTCGACCACTACTACGACCCGGCGGTGGCGGCGGAGCTCGCGGCGGCCGTCAACTACGTCTGCCCCGTGCCCGCCGCCCGCGAGGTCCTGGCCGCCTCCCCGGACGAGGAGACCGCCCGGCTCGCCGAGAACCCGCTGATCTTCCCCGACGAGGCGATGCGCTCCCGCCTCGCCGTGGCCCGGGACATCTCCTCGGCCGAGCGCCCCGCCTTCGCCAAGCGCTGGAACGCCATCGTCGGACTGTGATCACGGTCTCGGGGATCCCCTTCTGGTGGTCGGTGATCGACATGTCGTTCGGCGTGTTCGGCATCCTGCCCCTGCTGGTCCTGCGCCGGCTGATCAAGCGCCTGGAGGCGCTTCAAGGAGACGGCGATGCCGGCTACTTGGAGAAGGCCGCCGCGACGATGCCGTAGGTCGTCCCGTTCAGGTCACGCCCCTTGGCATCGGTGGAGTTCACCGAGAACACCAGGGTCCGGGACAGGTCCCGGGTGCCGCCGATGACCGTGCTGTAGCCGTGCCGGGAGCCCGTCTTGCCGTAGGCCTTCGTGCCGTCCGGCAGGACGAACTCCGCCATCCCTGCCGTGTGCACGGCGTGTTCGCCCTTTTCGCCGGCCGCGTCCGGCACGTCCGGCACCGTGAACATCTCCTCCAGCTGCGCCTTCGGTACGACCGCCCCGCCGAACAGCGCCACCGTGAAGCGCTCCAGGTCCGCGGTGGTCGATATCAGATCCCCCGCGGCCCAGTTGGCCGAGGAGTTCCACTCCGACACGTCGACCAGCGCGCGGCTCCCGTCGGGCCGTTCCACCGCCTGGTAGCCGTGGTGGTGGGGGCCCGGTATGCGGTTCTGGGTGCGGGACGGGAACGAGGTGTGGCGCAGGCCCAGCGGCTTGAGGATCCGGTCGGAGACGGCCTTCTCGTACGCCGACCCCGTCAGCCTCTCGATCAGCACGCCCAGCACCGTGTAGTGGATGTTGCCGTAGCGCTGCTTCGTCCCCGGGTCGTACTCGGGCCCCTTGGCCACCGCCCCCGCGATCAGCGCCCGCGGGTCGACCACGTCGAACCGGTGGGCGTACTCGTCCTCGAAGGTGTCACCGGGACCGTCGGCGGACCGCAGGCCGCTGGTGTAGTTCAGCAACTGCCGCACGGTGACCGGCTTGAAGCCCTTGGGGCCGTCCGGGAGCAGGCCGGGGAGGTACTCCTGCACCGGCCGGTCCAGGCCCACCCTGCCCTCGGCCGCCAGCTGGAGCACCACCGCCGCCGTGAAGGTCTTCGTCACCGAACCGGCCCGGAACCGGGCGTCCTCGATCGCCTGGCGCCCGCTGCGGACGTCCGCGACGCCCGAGCTTCCGCGCCAGCTGCCGCTCGTACCACCCACCCGGACCAGGGCGGCCGTCGCTTCCCGGTGCCCCGCGCCCAGACCCGTGATGGCCTTCCGCAGCGCCGCCGCATCCGGCGGCGTGCTGAACACGGGCGAGGGCGCGGGCGCCGAGACCGGAGCCGGTGCGGGAGCGGCCTGCGCGCCGGCCACCGGCCCGGCGGCGACGCCCAGAACCAGAGCGGCGGCGAGCAGTGTGCGCGTACGTGCCTTCATGACGGTCCCCCTGTGTGCGATCCGCGGGGCCGCTGCCCCCCGATGACCTCAATGCTGCCGGTCACACGGGTAGGTGCGGATCACCACCGAGAGGGGTCTTCAGCGGTACGACAACTCACCGGCGCGAGGGAGGCGACACGCCGTCCCTCACTCCCCAGAGGGAGTACCCGCCGCGATCAGCCCCGTCTCGTACGCACAGATCACCGCCTGGATCCGGTCGCGCAGCCCCAGCTTCGCCAGCACGTTCCCCACGTGCGACTTCACCGTGTGCTCGCTCACCACCAGCGCCGACGCGATCTCGGCATTCGACAGCCCCCGCCCCAGGTGCAGCAGCGTCTCCCGCTCCCGGGCCGTCAGCACCTCCAGCCGGCCGGCGGCCAGGGCGGGCGCGGCCGGCCGGGCCGTCGCCGCCGTGTACTCCTCGATCAGCCGCCGCGCCACCGACGGCGCCAGCAGGGACTCGCCCGCCGCCACCACCCGCACCGCGTGCACCAGGTCGTCCCGCCGCACGTCCTTCAGCAGGAACCCGCTCGCCCCCGCGTGCAGCGCCTCGTACACGTACTCGTCCGAGTCGAAGGTCGTCAGCATCACCACCCGGCAGCCACCGCGCGCCGTGATCGCCCGGCAGGCCTCGATCCCGTCCAGCACCGGCATCCGGATGTCCAGCAGCGCCACGTCCGGCGCCAGCCGCTCCACCGCCGCGGCCGCCGCGGCGCCGTCGCCCGCCTCCGCGACCACCTCGATGTCCTCCTGGGCGTCCAGGATCATCGCGAAGCCGCTGCGCACCAGTTCCTGGTCGTCGGCCACCACCACACGGATCGTCACTTCCCCACCTCCAGCGGCGAGGGTACCGACGACGCGAGGACCACCCGCACCGCGAAGCCGCGCCCGCCCGGCCCCGGGCCGGCCTGCGCGGTCCCGCCGTGCGCCGCCGCCCGCTCGCGGATGCCGATCAGTCCGTGCCCGCCGCCCGGGGAGGGAACCGGCCCCCGGCCGTCGTCCGCGACCGTCACCGTGAGCTCCCTCGGCCCGTACTCCAGCCGCACCTCCACCGCCGCGGCCCCCGCGTGCCTGACCACGTTGGTCAGCGCCTCCTGCACCACCCGGTGCACCGTCGCCTCCAGCGCGGCCGGCAGCTCGCGCACCGCGCCCGTCCGCTCGTACGACACCCGCAGGCCGCCGGCCCGGACCCGGTCCACCAACTCCGCCAGCCCCGCGATCCCCGGCTGCGGGCTCCTCGGCGGGACCTCGTCCGTGCGCAGCACACCGAGCATCGTCCGCAGCTGCGCCATCGCGTCGCGCCCCGTCTCGGCTATGGCCTCGAACGCCGCCTCGGCCCGTTCCGGGGCCCTGCGCACGGCCACCGGGCCGGCCTCCGCCTGCACGATCATCAAGCTGACCGCGTGCGAGAGGACGTCGTGCATCTCCCGTGCGATCCTGGCCCGCTCACGTGCCGCGGCCTGCTCCGCCTCGATCCGGTTGGCCCGCTCCAGCTCGGTGGCGCGGGCCTCGACGGCCGCGGTGTAGGCCTGCCGGGTGTGCTGGAGCCGGCCGAGGGCGTAGGCCGCCGCCGAGACGAAGAGGGTGAAGAGCAGCTCCCGCGCCGTCCCCGTCTCCCAGCCCACCGACAGCGCGACCGCCACCACCGTGGCCAGCCCCACGGCCGCGCGGACCGGGGGCGTGCACAGCAGGGCGACCGTGTAGAAGGCGATGAGACCCGCGTACGGCAGCGGCTGGCCGGGCCCGTCGACGGCGACGTTGTAGATCCCGCCGATGACGATGACCGCCGCCAGCACGCCCACCGGTGCCCGGCGCCGCCAGATCAGGGGCAGCACGGCGAGCGTGGTCAGCGCGTACGAGGTCCAGGTCACGGCCGGCAGCCCGGGCGGCCGGGGCACGACGAACGGCATCGTCACGGCCAGCTGCACCAGCAGGGTCAGGCCCAGGTCCTGCCGGCGCGGATCGGCCCGCCGGATCCGGTCGCCGAGGCCGCCGAGGCCGCGTATCACCGGCCGGACTCGGCCCGCACGGCGGCCAGCACGTCCACCCTGTTGGTGGTGACGGAGTCCACCCCGGCCCGGAGCAGGGCCCGCATCGAGCGCTTGGTGTCCGCGGTCCAGGCCGACACCAGCAGCCCGTCGCGGTGCAGGGCCCGCGTCAGCTCCGGACCGACCAGCCCGAAGCGGTAGTTGAGCCACCGCGGGGCCACGGCGTCGATCAGCACCCGGCGCGGCGGCGAGAGGGTGGTCCAGGTCAGTGCGATCTCCGCGCCCGGGTCGGCGGCGCGGACCGCGAGCATGGTGTTCGGCCCGGCGCAGTAGTACGTACGGTCGCGCGCCCCGCACTCGCGCACCAGGTCGACGACGGTCTTCACCGCCTCGTACGTGGCACCCGGCAGATCGATCATCAGCCGGCCGTCCCCGGCCGCGGCCTCCGCCAGCGCCTCCCGCAGGGTCGGGATCCCGCCCTGCGCGAGTTCCTTCAACTGCGGGGCCGTGACGGCGTCCAGGCGCACGTCGTGCCCCCACAGCCGCTCCAGCGTCTCGTCGTGCAGCAGGACCGGCACACCGTCGCGGGTGAGCCGTACGTCGATCTCCACCGCGTCCGCTCCGCGCGCGAAGGCGGAGCGGACGGAGGCGAGGGTGTTCTCACGGAAACGGTAGGGATCGCCGCGGTGGCCGACGGCAGTCAGGGTGCTCATGCCCCCATTCTCAGGGGCGCCGGCGGTCAAGTGGACTCAGCGGGCGAGCCATTCGGCGGTGTACGCGTCGATCTCCGCGATGAGCTCCGCCTTGCCGGCCGCGTCCAGGAAGGAGGCCTCGACGGCGTTCTTGGCGAGCTGGGCGAGGCCGCGCTCGTCGAGGTCGAGGAGGCGTGCGGCGACCGCGTACTCGTTGTTGAGGTCGGTGCCGAACATCGGCGGGTCGTCGCTGTTGACGGTGACGAGCACACCCGCCGCCACCATCTCCTTGACCGGGTGCCGGTCCAGGTCGGTCACGGCGCGGGTGGCGATGTTGGAGGTGGGGCAGACCTCCAGGGCGATGCGGTGCTCCGCGAGGTACTTCAGCAGCTCCGGGTCCCGGGTGGAGCTGGTGCCGTGGCCGATGCGCACGGCGCCCAGCTCGCGGATGGCGTCCCAGACGGTCTCCGGGCCGGTGGTCTCGCCGGCGTGCGGCACGCTGTGCAGGCCGGCGGCGCGCGCCCGGTCGAAGTACGGCTTGAACTGCGGGCGCGGGACGCCGATCTCGGGTCCGCCCAGGCCGAAGGAGACCAGGCCCTCGGGGCGCAGGTCGACGGCGAGGCGGAGGGTCTCGGCGGCGGCCTCCAGGCCGGCCTCGCCGGGGATGTCGAAGCACCAGCGCAGGACGACGCCGAGTTCGGCCTCGGCGGCCTTGCGGGCGTCCTCGATGGCCTCCATGAAGGCCTGCTCGTCGATGCCGCGGCGGGTGGAGGAGTAGGGGGTGATGGTGAGTTCGGCGTAGCGGATGTTCTGCCGCGCCATGTCGCGGGCCACCTCGAAGGTGAGGGTGCGCACGTCCTCCGGGGTGCGGACCAGGTCCACGACCGACAGGTAGACCTCGACGAAGTGGGCGAAGTCGGTGAAGGTGAAGTAGTCGGCCAGCGCTTCGGGGTCGGTGGGGACCTTCGAGTCGGGGTGGCGGGAGGCGAGTTCGGCCACGATGCGGGGGGACGCGGAACCGACGTGGTGGACGTGGAGTTCGGCCTTGGGCAGCCCCGCGATGAAGGGGTGCAGGTCGGACATGGAGGCCTCCGGGAGGACACGCGTGCGGGCAGGTCGGGTTCATCGTAGGCAGGCCCCGGCGGTGTCGGTGGCAGCGCTTAGCATGGCCGTACGAGAGGGGGGCGCCGTATGACCGACCACAGCCCTGAACCGAGCGACCCGTGGGCGCCGCCCGAGCGACCCGCGGCCGATCCCGGCGGGCGCCCGGCGGACCGGTCGGTGCCGCCGGTGCACGAGCAGCCCACGATGGCGGGGATGCCGGGAGTGCCGCCCGCCGCCGCCCCCTCGGCGTACCCGCCGCCCGCGCCGGCCCCTTCCGCGTACCCGGCGCCCCAGCCGGCCCCGCACCCCGGGTACCCGCAGCCGCCGGCTCCCGGGCCGGCGTACGGGTACCCGGCACAGCCGGGCCCCGGAGCGTACGCCTACCCCGGTGGGCCGGTGCAGCCGGGCCACCCCGGGTACCCCGGATACCCGGGCGGGCCGGGAGTCCCCGGGTACCCGTACCCCTACGCGGCGCCGCCCGCGAGCAACGGCTTCGGGGTCGCCTCCCTCGTGCTCGGCATCATCTCCGTGATGGCCTGCGCCACCATGATCGGGCCGATCGCCCTCGGCATCGCGGCCGTGGTCTTCGGGGCGCTGGGCCGGGGCAAGGCCGCCCGCGGTGAGGCGACCAACGGGGGCGTGGCCCTGGCCGGCCTCATCCTCGGCGCGGTCGGCATCGTGCTGGGCATAGGCATGACGCTGCTCGTCTTCGTCCTGCCCGAGGTCGGCGACTCCGACGACGGCGGCGACGCCCCGTCCTCGGTCTCGCAGGTCGACACCCGGGCCCGCGAACGGGTCTGATCCGCCCGCCCGGACGGCCCGGCCCCGCCCGGCCCCGGTTACCGCGGGACGGCCGACAGCAGGGTCGGGACCATGTACGGCCCGTCCGGGGCGGCGCGGGGGAGCGGGACCCAGGTCAGCCCCACCATCCGCGGGCAGGCGCAGTCCAGGTGGCCGTCGACCCCCAGCACCGGCTCGCCGGGGGCGACCTCCACCCGGAAGCAGGTGGTCCACCCGGAGGGGTAGGGCGCCTCGTACGCGTACCGCACCTCCAGGGGTCGCAGCCCCGTCTCCTCGGCCACCTCCCGCCGGACCGCCGCCTCCAGATCCTCGCCGGGCTCCACACCGCCCCCCGGCAGCGTCCAGTACTCCGCCCCGTCGTGCCGCCCGGACGGCCCCCGTCCCCGCTCGCGCACCATCAGCACACGGCCCTCGCGCACGATGACGGCCGCCACCCGGAGCCGGCCCGTCACGCGGCCTGCGAGCGCAGCCGCTCCCGCGCCTCCATCAGGGCGAAGCCCAGCAGGTTCAGGCCGCGCCAGCGGGCCGGCTGGAGGGCCCGCTCGTCGTCGGGCGCCAGCCCGATGCCCCAGATCCGGTCCACCGGGCTCGCCTCGACCAGCACCCGCGACCCCGTGCCCAGCAGGTAGGAGCGCAGCGCCGGGTCGGAGCCGAACTTGTGCACGCTGCCCTCGACGACCAGCGCGAACCGCTCCCGCTGCCAGACCTGTTCGTCGAAGCCCCGCACCAGCCGCCCGGCCTTCTTCGCCGCTGCCGGACTGCGCGCCTCCAGCGCGGCTCGCCCGGCCTCCATGTCCCCGAACAGGCGCGCCTTGCCGGCCATCATCCAGTGCTCGGCCGTTGCGTACCGGACGTCACCCACAGTGAAGGGAGACGGCCACCACTGGCTGAGGCAGCTCCGCCCGAGCTTCCCGTCCGGCTGCGGCCGGTGGCCCCAGAAGGGCAGGTACTTCACCCGCTCACCCCGGCTGACCTGCCGGATCAAGTCGTCGATCATCTCCATGCACGCGAGTCTGGCAGTCACCACTGACACTTCGTACGGGATTTCGGGGATGCCTCGACATATGGTCGACCGATTCCGTCGCGTAATCAAAAGGCAACAACGGAATCACTTGGCGGGGGAGGGCGCCTCTGTCAGGATCGGCACTCAACTCGAGCTGTAGCTACGGAGAGCGTGAGAGCGATGGGTAACCGCTTCCAGGTCAAGGACCGCTTCGCAGACGGCGCGCAGTACATCGACGGCAGGCTCCGGTCGGGCACCTCGGGGCGGTCGCACACCGTCGTCGATCCCGCCACCGGCCAGGAGGTGCTCACCTACGAACTGGCCGGCCCGGCGGACGTGGACGAGGCCGTGGCCGCCGCGAAGCGGGCCTTCCCCGCCTGGTCCGGCGCCACCCCCGGCGAGCGCTCGGACGCCCTGCACCGGCTGGCCGCCGTACTGGCCGCGCAGGCGGAGGACTTCGCGTACGCCGAGTCGCTCCAGTGCGGCAAGCCCCTCAAGCTGTCGACGGAGTTCGACGTGCCGGGGACCATCGACAACACCGCCTTCTTCGCGGGTGCGGCCCGCCACCTCCAGGGCCAGGCGGCCGCCGAGTACTCGGGGGACCACACCTCCTACGTACGCCGCGAGGCCATCGGGGTCGTCGGCTCCATCGCCCCCTGGAACTACCCCCTCCAGATGGCCGCCTGGAAGATCCTCCCGGCGATCGCCGCGGGCAACACCATCGTCCTCAAGCCGGCCGAGCTCACCCCGCTCACCTCGCTGATGTTCGCCCAGGCCGCCACGGAGGCGGGCATCCCCGACGGCGTGGTCAACATCGTCACCGGCGCCGGACGGGACGCCGGCGAGCACCTGGTCGGCCACCCGGACGTGGTCATGACCTCCTTCACGGGCTCCACCGCGGTAGGCAAGCGCGTCGCCGAGATCGCGACCGCCACCGTCAAGCGGCTCCACCTGGAGCTGGGCGGCAAGGCGCCGTTCGTCGTCTTCGACGACGCCGACCTGGAGGCCGCCGCCCAGGGCGCGGTCGCCGCCTCGCTGATCAACACCGGCCAGGACTGCACCGCCGCCACCCGGGCCTACGTCCAGCGCCCCCTCCACGACGCCTTCACGGCCCGCGTCGCCGAGCTGATGGAGGGCGTCCGCCTCGGCGACCCCTTCGCCCCCGGCACCGACCTGGGCCCGCTCGTCTCGCACGCCCAGCGCGACCGGGTCGCCGCGTTCGTCGAGCGCGCCCGCGCGTACGCCACCGTCGTCACCGGCGGCGAGATCCCGCAGGCCGGCGAAGGGGGCGGCAGCCTCGCCGAAGGCGCGTACTACCGGCCGACCCTGATCTCCGGCGCGGCCCAGGACAGCGAGGCCGTCCAGTCGGAGATCTTCGGCCCGGTCCTGGTCGTCCTGCCCTTCGACACCGACGACGAGGGCCTGGCCCTGGCCAACGACACCCCGTACGGCCTCGCGGCCTCCGCCTGGACACGGGACCTCTACCGGGCGAACCGCGCCACCCGCGAGCTCAAGGCGGGCTGCGTCTGGGTCAACGACCACATCCCGATCATCAGCGAGATGCCGCACGGCGGCTACAAGGCGAGCGGCTACGGGAAGGACATGAGCGCTTACTCGTTCGAGGAGTACACGCAGGTCAAGCATGTGATGTTCGACAATACTGCGGTCGCCGCGAAGGACTGGCACCGCACCGTCTTCGGGGACCGATAGAAGCCTGCCGCCCGACCCGCGGCCACGAATCCCGAAAGGGCAACGCGCATGGAGCAGTTCGAGCCCGACCGTCTCTCGGCGGCGCAACTCGCCGCGATGCGGCGCAGCCTCACCAGCGGGCGCGGCGCCCTCACCCGCCGCTCCCTGCTGCGCGCCTCCGGAGTCGGGGCGCTCACCCTGGGCGGCCTCTCCGCCCTCACCGCCTGCGGCATCCCGCCCGCCAGGCGCGAGGGCGGCGCGGTGGCGTCCGACGACCACTCGGACCAGGAGAAGGAGATCACCTTCTCCAACTGGACCGAGTACATGGACACCAGCGACGACGAGAAGACCCGTCCCACGCTGGAGGAGTTCACCAAGCGCACCGGGATCCAGGTCAAGTACACCGAGGACATCAACGACAACGTCGAGTTCTTCGGCAAGATCCGCCCGCAGCTCGCCGCCGGCCAGGACACCGGCCGCGACCTGATCGTCGTCACCGACTGGCTCGCCGCCCGCATCATCCGCCTCGGCTGGGCGCAGAAGCTCGACCCCTCCCACCTCCCGCACGCCTACGCCAACCTCATCCCGCAGTTCCGCAACCCCGACTGGGACCCGGGCCGCGCCCACAGCTACCCCTGGACCGGCATCGACACCGTCATCGCCTACAACTCCAAGGCCACCGACGGCAAGAAGGTCGACTCCGTCACCCAGCTCCTCGACGACCCCTCCCTCAAGGGCCGCGTCGGCTTCCTCACCGAGATGCGCGACTCCGTCGGCATGACCCTGCTCGACCAGGGCAAGGACCCGGCGCACTTCACCACCGCCGACTACGACACGGCGATCGGCCGGCTCCAGAAGGGCGTCGACACCAAGCAGATCCGCCGCTTCACCGGCAACGACTACACCGCCGACCTCGACAAGGGGGACCTGGCGGCCTGTCTCGCCTGGGCGGGCGACGTCATCCAGCTCCAGGCCGGCAACCCCGACATCAAGTACGCGATCCCGGCGGCCGGATACATCACCTCCAGCGACAACCTGCTGGTCCCCGTCAAGGCCCGGCACAAGGCCAACGCCGAGAAGCTCATCGACTACTACTACGAGCCCGAGGTCGCGGCGCAGCTGGCCGCGTTCATCAGCTACGTCTGCCCCGTCGACGGCGTCAGGGAAGAGCTCGCCAAGATCGACCCGGCGCTCGCGGACAACCCGCTGATCGTCCCGGACAAGGAGATGGCCTCCAAGGCCCGCGCCTTCCGCTCCCTCACCAGCGAGGAAGAGACGGCGTACGAGGAGAAGTTCGCCAAGCTCATCGGCGCCTGACCGGACCGACGTACCGGCACCCCACCCGCGCCCCGCCCCCTTCCACGACACCACCACCGAAGGCCCAGGCCCATGACCGACAAGACCGCGAGCGGCGACGTCCGCCTCGCCGGGATCAGCAAGCACTACGGCTCCTTCACCGCGGTGCACCCGCTGGACCTCACCATCCCCCAGGGCTCCTTCTTCGCCCTGCTCGGCGCCTCGGGCTGCGGGAAGACCACCACCCTGCGCATGATCGCCGGCCTGGAGGAGCCCTCCACCGGCACGGTCAGCCTCGGCGACCGCGAGGTGACCCACCTGCCGCCGTACAAGCGCCCGGTCAACACCGTCTTCCAGAGCTACGCGCTGTTCCCGCACCTGAGCATCTACGAGAACGTCGCCTTCGGGCTGCGCCGCCGCGGCGTCAAGTCCGTCAAGAAGCAGGTCGACGACATGCTGGAACTGGTCCAGCTCGGCCAGTTCGCCCAGCGCAAGCCGCACCAGCTCTCCGGCGGCCAGCAGCAGCGCGTGGCCGTCGCCCGCGCCCTGATCAACCACCCCCAGGTGCTGCTGCTCGACGAGCCGCTGGGCGCCCTCGACCTCAAGCTGCGCCGCCAGATGCAGCTGGAGCTGAAGCGCATCCAGACCGAGGTCGGCATCACCTTCGTCCACGTCACGCACGACCAGGAGGAGGCCATGACGATGGCCGACACGGTCGCGGTGATGAACGGCGGCCGCGTCGAGCAGCTGGGCGCCCCCGCCGAGCTGTACGAGAACCCGCGCACCACCTTCGTCGCCAACTTCCTCGGCACCTCGAACCTGATCGCGGCCTCCGTGGAGTCCACCGGCTCCGACGTGACCGTCTCGGCGTCCGGCACCGCCCTCCGGCTGCCCGCCGCCCGATGTTCGACCACGCCCCGCGCGGGCGGACAGCTGCTCGTCGGCGTGCGCCCCGAGAAGATCTCGCTGGTCCCGGCGGCCGAGGAGCACACCGTCGCCGCCGGCCGCAACAAGGTCACGGGCAGGATCGCCGACTCCTCCTTCATCGGCGTCTCCACCCAGTTCGTCATCGACAGCCGGGTCTGCCCGGAGCTGGAGGTGTACGTCCAGAACATCGAGCGGGACGAGCGCCTGGTCCCCGGCGCCGAGGTGGTCCTGCACTGGAACCCGGAGCACACCTTCGGCCTGGACGCCGCCCAGGACATAGAGGCGGGCATCGAGACGGTCGAGGAGAGCGCGTGACCGCCACCGCCGCGCCCCCCGGGGCCCCCGCACCCGCCGAGCCCCCGGTCCACAGGGCGTCGCTGAAGAAGCGCCTGATCCCGTACTGGCTGCTGCTGCCCGGCATCGTCTGGCTGCTCGTCTTCTTCGTGCTGCCGATGGTCTACCAGGCCTCCACCTCGGTCCAGACCGGCTCCCTCGAAGAGGGCTTCGAGGTCACCTGGCACTTCCAGACCTACTGGGACGCCCTGACCGAGTACCTCCCGCAGTTCCTGCGCTCCCTGCTCTACGCCGGCACCGCGACCGTGCTGTGCCTGCTGCTGGGGTACCCGCTGGCCTACCTGATCGCCTTCAAGGCCGGCCGCTGGCGCAACCTCCTGCTGGTCCTCGTCATCGCCCCCTTCTTCACCAGCTTCCTGATCCGCACGCTGGCCTGGAAGACGATCCTTGCCGACGGCGGCCCGGTCGTCGGCGCCCTCGACGCCGTCGGCTTCCTCGACGTCACCAGCTGGCTCGGCATGACCGAGGGGGACCGGGTGCTGGCCACGCCGCTCGCGGTGGTCTGCGGTCTGACCTACAACTTCCTCCCCTTCATGATCCTGCCGCTCTACACCTCGCTGGAGCGCATCGACACCCGCCTCCACGAGGCCGCGGGCGACCTGTACGCCCGCCCCGCCACCGTGTTCCGCAAGGTCACCTTCCCGCTCTCGATGCCGGGAGTGGTCTCCGGGACCCTGCTCACCTTCATCCCGGCGAGCGGCGACTACGTCAACGCCGAACTGCTCGGCTCCACCGACACCCGGATGATCGGCAACGTCATCCAGTCGCAGTACCTGCGGATCCTCGACTACCCGACAGCGGCCGCGCTGTCCTTCATCCTCATGGCCATCGTGCTGATCATGGTCACCGTCTACATCCGCCGAGCGGGCACGGAGGACCTGGTCTGATGCGTTGGCTCCGCCGCAATCTCGTGGTCATCGCGGGCCTCGCCACGCTCGCGTACATGATCCTGCCGAACGTCGTCGTGACGGTGTTCTCCTTCAACAACCCCACCGGGCGGTTCAACTACGCCTGGCAGGAGTTCTCCCTCGACGCCTGGAAGGACCCCTGCGGGGTCGCCGACCTGTGCGGCTCCCTCGCCCTCTCCCTCCAGATCGCCCTGTGGGCCACCCTCGGCGCCACCGTCCTCGGCACCGCCATCGCCTTCGCGCTCGTGCGCTACCGGTTCCGGGCGCGCGGCGCGGTGAACTCGCTGATCTTCCTGCCGATGGCCATGCCCGAGATCGTGATGGCGGCCTCGCTGCTCGCGCTCTTCCTCAACATGGGCATCCAGCTGGGCTTCTGGACGATCCTGATCGCGCACGTGATGTTCTGCCTCAGCTTCGTCGTCGCCGCCGTCAAGGCCCGCGTCCTGTCCATGGACCCGCGCCTGGAGGAGGCCGCCCGCGACCTCTACGCCGGACCGGTGCAGACCTTCCTGAGGGTCACCCTGCCGATCGCCGCCCCCGGCATCGCGGCGGGCGCGCTGCTGTCCTTCGCCCTCTCCTTCGACGACTTCATCATCACCAACTTCAACTCGGGCAACACCGTCACCTTCCCCATGTTCGTGTGGGGCTCGGCCCAGCGCGGTACGCCCGTCCAGATCAACGTCATCGGTACGGCGATGTTCGTCATCGCGGTCCTGGTGGTCCTCGCCGGCCAGTGGGCCGGCAACCGCCGCAAGAAGGCACAACCGAAGTAGACCCCTGTAGGGAGTTGGAAGCCATGGCCCCAGTCGCCATGCGTAGTGTTGCGAAATCCCTTTCCGAAGCGAAGCCGGTCTCGTACTGGCTGGACGACCCCGGCCGCCCCGCTCCGCAGCCGGCCCTCACCTCCGACGAGCGCTGCGACCTGCTGGTCGTCGGCGGCGGCTACAGCGGCCTGTGGACGGCGCTGCTCGCCAAGGAGCGCGACCCGGGCAGGGACGTCGTACTGATCGAGAGCAAGGAGGCGGGCTGGGCCGCCTCCGGCCGCAACGGCGGGTTCTGCGCGGCCTCCCTCACCCACGGCCTCTCCAACGGCCTCGCCCGCTGGCCCGGCGAGCTGGCGAAGCTGGAGGAGATGGGCGCCCGCAACCTCGACGCCATCGAGGAGGCCGTCGCCCGCTACGGCATCGACTGCGACTTCGAGCGCACCGGCGAGATCGACGTGGCCACCGAGCCGCACCAGGTCGAGGAGCTGCGGGAACTGTACGAGGAGGCGAAGCGGCTCGGCCTCGGGGACGGTTCCGCGTGGCTGGAGGGCGAGGCGCTGCGCGCGGAGGTGAACTCGCCCACCTTCCTCGCGGGCCTGTGGGACCGCGAGGGCGTCGCCATGCTCAACCCGGCGAAACTGGCCTGGGGCCTCAAGCGGGCCTGCCTGGAGCAGGGCGTGCGGATCTACGAGAACACGCGCGGCCTGAAGCTGGCTCAGGCGGGCGCCGGGATGACGGTGGAGACCCCCTACGGCACGATCCTCGCCCGCCGGGTCGCCCTGGGCACCAACATCTTCCCGTCCCTGGTGAAGCGGATCCGCCCCTTCACCGTCCCGGTCTACGACTACGCCCTGATGACCGAGCCCCTGGACGATGAGCAGCTGGCCTCGGTCGGCTGGAAGAACCGCCAGGGGCTGGGCGACAGCGCCAACCAGTTCCACTACTTCCGGATCACCCGGGACAACCGGATCCTGTGGGGCGGCTACGACGCGGTCTACCCCTACCGCGGGAAGCTCGACTCGGAGTACGACCACCGCCCCGAGACCTACCTGAAGCTCGCCGAGCACTTCTTCACGGCCTTCCCGCAGCTGGAGGGGGTGGGCTTCAGCCACGCCTGGGGCGGGGCGATCGACACCTGCTCCCGCTTCTCGGCCTTCTTCGGCACCGCGCACTCCGGGAAGGTCGCCTACGCCGCCGGGTACACCGGGCTCGGCGTGGGCGCCACCCGCTTCGGCGCCGACGTCATGCTGGACCTGCTGGACGGCCTGTCCACCGAGCGCACCCGGCTGGAGATGGTGCGGTCCAAGCCCATGCCGTTCCCGCCCGAGCCCTTCGCCTGGACCGGGATCGCCCTCACCAAGTGGTCGCTGGCCCGCGCCGACGCCCGGGGCGGCCACCGCAACCTGTGGCTCAGGACGCTGGACCGGCTCGGGCTGGGCTTCGACAGCTGAGACCCGCCCGCCCGCAGCCGCCGTACGCCCCGGCGCGCACCCGGCGCCCGCCCCGCGAGCCGCTTCACCCCCACGGGGCGCGCAACCCGCGTCATAACGCCGCCCGGCCCCGCTCTCTCCCGGTGAGAACCCTCACCGCGACGAGACGAACGGAGGCCGGGCGATGACCCTCCCGGGGGCGAGGACCGCAGTGGAATGGCTGGTTTCGACGGCGCCGGACCCGGACGCCTGCCGGTGGGAGTGGGAGCGCAGCCCCCTCGGGGTCGCGCTGCTGCCCGCCGGCCGGGACTGGGACGTGCTGATCGTGCCGGGGGAGCTGGGGCGGGGCGCCCTCGGCGTCCTCCACCTGCTGGCCGGCCCGCCCGGCCCGGTGCTCGCCCACTCCGGCGGCGGCCGCGTGGGCTTCTTCGTGCCCCCGGGCACGGCGGCCCGCTGGATCGGCACGGGCGTACGGGGCGCCGGGCGCGGGAGCTGGGTCGTGGTCCCGTACCCCGGCCGGGCGACGGGCGGGGTCCGCTGGCTGGTGGTCCCGGACGGGCGCGGAACGCTCACCGACCCGGCGGCGCTGGAGCTCGCGCTGCACGAGGCCGCCGCGGAGCGGGCCCTGGCGGAGCGGGACGGCACGCCGTGACCCGGTCGGGGGCCGGCCGGAGCCTCAGCTCCCGCTCCGGCCCCCGACCGCCCGGCGGACCCCCAGCAGGAGCGGCATGCACAGCAGGACGCTGGCCAGCACGTCGAGGGGCCAGTGGAACCCGCGCAGCACCAGGCCGGCGGCCGTCGCCGCCGACAGCGTGAGGGCGGCGGCCATCGGCCACGCCCGGCGGGTGTACGGGGAGAGGAGCAGGGCCGCGCCCACGTACGCGGTCAGGGCCGTCGCCGTGTGCCCCGAGGGGTAGTAGCCGGCCGCCCAGGGCTCCAGCGGGCCCGGGCGGGCGGTCCACGCCTTGAGGGGGACGACCAGCGCCGGGACGACGGCCATCGCCAGGCCGGCCGCGAGCGCCGCGAGGCGCCGGCCGCGCCGGACGGCGTACGCCATGGCCAGCACGAGGACGGGCACGGCGACCGGGACGTTGCCGAGGTCCGCGAGGCGCTCGGTGACGGCGTCGGGGACGGTGCGCACCAGGGCGCGGCTGACCGCGTGGTCGGTGGCCAGGAGCGGGCCCGACACCAGGACCTGCCAGGTGATCAGGGCGAAGAGGGCGGCGCACAGGAGCAGGGCCGCGGGGAGGATGGCCGGCCGTCCCGGAACAGGGGGGATGGTTCCGGGACGGCCGCCCGGACCGGGTTGCCGTACGCCCCGGGGGGTTTGGGGCGGACGGCCGTCCGATCTGAGAGGAGCGTGCGCGAACGCATGACCAGTACGGCGCTGGGGAAGCCCGGTACCGGTATCGCCCCCGGTCTCCCGGGAACGGTCTGTCTCACTCATCTGCAGAAACCGTACGCCAGCGAAAGGGGGACCGACAGCGGGAACGCGCTCCCGCCATCGGCCCCCCACAGCTTCTTCACAGCGCCCGCCCGTTACCGGTGGTACGAGGCGCGCGCTGCGTCCGTGCGTTCCAGTCCTTCGAACTGGACGTTCGGTCAGATGCCCGCGAAGGCCGCCTCGATGATGTCCAGGCCCTCGTTCAGGAGGTCCTCGCCGATGACGATCGGCGGGAGGAAGCGGAGCACGTTGCCGTAGGTGCCGCAGGTGAGGACGAGCAGGCCCTCGGCGTGGCAGGCCTTGGCCAGCGCGCCGGCCGCCTCCGGGAACGGGGTCTTGGAGACCGGGTCCTTGACGAGCTCGATCGCGATCATGGCGCCGCGGCCGCGGATGTCGCCGATGATCTCGTACTTCTCCTGCATGGCCGTCAGGCGGGTCTTCATGACGGACTCGATCTTCTTCGCCGCGGCGTTGAGGTCGAGCTCCTTCATGGTCTCGATGGAGCCGAGCGCACCGGCGCACGCCACCGGGTTGCCGCCGTAGGTGCCGCCCAGGCCGCCCGCGTGGGCGGCGTCCATGATCTCGGCGCGGCCGGTCACGGCGGCGAGGGGCAGACCGCCCGCGATGCCCTTGGCGGTGGTGATCAGGTCCGGGACGATGCCCTCGTCCTCGCACGCGAACCACTGGCCGGTGCGGCAGAAGCCGGACTGGATCTCGTCGGCGACGAAGACGATGCCGTTGTCGTTGGCGAACTTCACGATCGCCGGGAGGAAGCCCTTGGCCGGCTCGATGAAGCCGCCCTCGCCGAGCACCGGCTCGATGATGATCGCGGCGACGTTCTCGGCGCCGATCTGCTTGACGATGTTGTCGATCGCCTGGGCGGCGGCCTCGGGGCCGCAGTTCTCGGCGCCGGTGGGCCAGCGGTAGCCGTAGGCGACCGGGACGCGGTAGACCTCGGGGGCGAACGGGCCGAAGCCCTGCTTGTACGGCATGTTCTTCGCGGTCAGCGCCATCGTCAGGTTCGTACGGCCGTGGTAGCCGTGGTCGAAGACGACGACGGCCTGGCGCTTGGTGTACGAACGGGCGATCTTGACGGCGTTCTCGACGGCCTCGGCGCCCGAGTTGAACAGGGCCGACTTCTTGGCGTGGTCACCCGGGGTCAGCTCGGCGAGCGCCTCGCAGACCTCGACGTAGCCCTCGTAGGGGGTGACCATGAAGCAGGTGTGCGTGAAGTCGGCGAGCTGCGCGGAGGCGCGGCGCACGACGGCCTCGGCGGAGGCGCCGACCGAGGTCACGGCGATGCCGGAGCCGAAGTCGATCAGACGGTTGCCGTCGACGTCCTCGATGATGCCGCCGCCCGCGCGCGCCGTGAAGACGGGGAGCACGGAGCCCACGCCGCCGGCCACCGTCTCGAGGCGGCGGGCCTGCAGCTCCTGCGACTTGGGGCCGGGGATCGCGGTGACGATGCGGCGCTCCTGCGGGACAGCGGTCATAGAGGGCTCCTGGGGGGTGTTTTCGGACGCACTTGTGTCTTTGTCCGCAGGCTAGGCCCGGCGGCGGGGGGAAAGCATGCTCCGTTCGGGAGTGGTACCCGCGTGTCCTTGTCCGCGGCGGCCATAGGAAGGATCCGGCACCGTCCCGGCGATCACCGCGGGGTGCGGCCCGAACGGCCTGACCGGGCACTAGATTGAGCGCCGCGGCGCGTTGGGAACGGGCAGGGGGCAGGGGTACATGGACACCGAGGGCATGCACGACGGACAGTCGACCCGCCGGGGTCACGTCCCCCGGCCGGCGGGCCCCCCGCCACCCCTCGGGGCCCCGCCGAAACCACAGCACGCACCGGCCTCCGGTGCCCCCTTCACGGACTGGCTGCGCACCCCGCGCCCTGAGGCCGAACCGGGCGTCTGGCGCTTCGGGCACGTCCCGCGCGCCGGGGGCGAGGAGGATCCCGCCACCGACCGGTCGCTGCTGAGCGGCGCGGTCATCTCCTTCCTCGCCTGCGTCCTGCTGTGGTCCCTGATCACCGACAACTACATCCCGTACACCGACCTGCCGGTCAAGCTCCTCACCCCGCACGACTGGTGGGAACTGGGCGGGGCGCCCAAGGACGGGCCGGGCGTCGCCGCCCTCCAGGCGTACATGCTGCTCGTCACCGGGGCGCTGGTGTGGTGGTTCAGCCGCCTCGGCTCCTGGGGCACGGCCTTCGAACGGCTCGTCGCCGCCCGGGGTCCCCGTGCCCGGTTGGCGGGCGCGGCGGCGGTGGCCCTGTTCGTGGCGGTGACCATCTGGACCCGGACCGTGCCGCTCATCGACCTGCTCGGCGGCCACCTGCCCCTGGCGCAGATGAGCCGGGGAACACAGCAGCTCGTCACCTACCTCGTGTACGGGGTGGCCCTGGCGCCGGCGCTTGTCCTCTTCGCCCGGCTGGCCCGCAAGCCCGTCCCCGACGGCGGCACCCGGGCCGTCCCCGCGCCGGCGCCCGCCGGCGCCGACCCGGCCGGATGGCCCGAACTTCGGGACGCCGGGCTGGGGGAGGTGGCCGCTCGGCTCGCCGGAGAGGCCGGGGCCGGGCGGATGAACGATGTCGACTATGCGCGCATCCGGCGGGCCTGGGACTCCGTCCGGGCCGATCCCGCCCGGCTGCGGGCCTTCGACGCCGCCGTGAGGGACAAGGGCGCCGCCGCCTGCGTCCACCCCTCGGGCGACCGCGACCTGCCGGTGCGCGCCGCCCGCCACGACCTGCTGGCCCGCCAGGTGCTGCTCGGCACCGTCGAGGACGGCGAGCGCAACCCCCGCGCCCGCCGCGGCACCGGGCTCGCCCTCGACCCCGGGGTGCTCGGCACCTCCCTGCTGGCCGTCGGCCCGTCCGGCACCGGCAAGACCGCCCGCCTGGTGCGGCCCGTCGTCGAATCGCTCGCGCTCCAGGCGCTGGCCGGGCAGGCCGCCGTCGTCGCCGTCGGCGCGGCCGGCTCCCAGCTGGGCCCCGATGGCGCCTACGACATCGTGGTGCGCATCGGCGACCCCGCCTCCGTCCACGACCTCGACCTCTACGGCGGCACCGCCGACCCCGACGAAGCCGCCGGCCTGCTCGCCGAGGCCTTCGTCGGAGACGTCCCCGGCATCGACGTACGCCGCGCCGCAACCGCACTCGCCCAGCTGATCGGCCCCTTCCGCGAGGCGTACGGCCGCTTCCCCGCCGTCCCCGAACTGCGCGAGCTGCTCGACGGGGTGCCCTCCGCCCTCACCGCGCTCCGCCAGGCCCTGGAGGGCACCGGGCGCCAGGCCATGCTCCGCGAGCTCGACGCGCGGCTGCGCCAGCAGGGGGCCCCCGGGGACCCCGGCCCGGCCCTCGCCGACCGGGCCGCCCTGCTCGACCGGCCGGCCTTCGCCGGGTTCTTCGACGTCGGGGCCTCCGCCAGCGGGGCCTTCGGCGCCGCCGCCGGCCCCGGCTCCGAGCGGCGGGGGCGGCCCTTCTCGCTGCGCGCCCTCGAACACCCGGTCCGGGTCCGCGTCGACCTCCCCGAACGCGGGCACGCCGACGCCTCCCGGATGCTGGCCCGGCTCCTCCTCGCCCAGTTCAACGCCTCCGCCGCCGCCCGCGCCGACCGCTCGCTGTTCGCCTTCCTCGCCCTCGACGACGCCTCGCACACCCTGACCCCGGAGACCGTCCGGGGGGTGCAGCGGCTGCGCTCGGCGAACGCCGGGGTCCTGCTGACCCTGCGCACCCTGGACGACGTACCGGAAGGGCTGCGGACTCCGCTGCTCGGTGCGGTCGGCTGCCGGATGGCCTTCTCGGGGGTCACCACCTGGGACGGGCAGCGCTTCGCCGAGGCCTGGGGCACCGAATGGGTCGAGACCCGGGACGTCACCCACCGGACGGTCTTCGCCGACCAGCCGCTGACCCGGGCCGTCCACGCCTTCCGCAAGCTGGTGACCGGCAAGGCCGTGACCACCGACGCGGTCACCGTCCGCCAGGTGGAGCGCGAACGCTGGTCCGCTTCCGAGCTCGCGCACGCCGTGCCGCCCGGGTGCGCGGTGCTCTCGCTCACCTCCGTGCGGGGGGAACGAGCCGCTCCGCTGCTGCTGCGGCTCTCGGGCACCGGGTGAGCAGCGGCTGAGAGGACCCGTACGGGGTGGCAGAATCGAAAAGGGCCGTTCATACGCCATGGCGAAAACCCGCCCGGCCCCCTCCTCCCTCCCCGTCTGGAACCCGATGCCGCTCACCCTCGCCTCGCTCGTCCAGCACTCGGCGCTGAAGCTCACCGTCCGGGCCGGGGAGAGCCGCCTCGACACCCCCGTGCGCTGGGCGCACGTCAGCGAGCTCGCCGACCCCGTGCCGTACATGGAGGGCGGCGAGCTGCTGCTCGTCACCGCGATGAAGCTGGACGCCGACGACCCCGAGGAGATGCGGCGCTACGTCCGCCGCCTCGCCGCCGCCGGCGTCGTCGGCATCGGCTTCGCCGTCGGGGTCAACTACGAAGCCGTCCCCGAGGCGCTGCTCCAGGCCGCCCGCGAGGAGGACCTGCCGCTGCTGGAGGTACCCCGGCGCACCCCGTTCCTCGCCATCAGCAAGGCCGTCTCCGCCGCGCTGGCCGCCGACCAGTACCGGGCCGTGACCGCCGGGTTCGAGGCGCAGCGGGAGCTGACCCGGGCCGCGCTCTCCTCCGACGGCCCCGGTGAGCTGCTGGCGAAGCTGGCGGCCCACGTGCACGGCTGGGCCGCGCTGTACGACACCTCGGGCGCCGTCGTCGCGGCCGCCCCCGACTGGGCCGCCCGCCGGGCCGCCCGGCTCACCCCCGACGTGGAGCGGCTGCGGGAGCGGCCGGCGCCGGCGAGCGCGGTGGTGGGCGGCGCCGAGGACCGGGTCGAGCTCCAGTCCCTCGGCACCGGCCGGCGGGCCCGGGGCGCGCTCGCCGTGGGGACGGGGGCCCCGCTGGGCACCGCCGAGCGGTACGCGGTGCACTCCGCCGTCGCGCTGCTGACCCTGACCACCGAGCGCTCCCGGTCGCTGCACGACGCGGAGTCCCGGCTCGGGGCGGCCGTGCTGCGGATGCTGCTGGAGGGGGAGCCGGAGCACGCGCGGGCCGTGGCCGGAGACCTGTACGGGGCCCTGCTGGAGGCACCGTTCCGCATCATCGTCGCGGAGCCGGCGCTGCCGGGGACGGCCCAGCCGGAGGGGCTGGCGCTGCTGGCCGACGCGGTGGAGTCGGCGGCGGCCCGGGCCGGGGAGGCGCTGCTGGTGGTCCCGGAGCCCGGCCGGCTGGTGGTGCTGGCCGCCGACGGGGGCGCGGCGGTACAGGCGTGCGCGGACCACGCGGAGGCCCTGGAGTCCCGGCGCGGCCGGGAGTCGGTGGGGCCGGAGCCCGACGAGCTGGTGGTCGGCCTGTCGGCGCCGGCCGGCCCGGCGGGGGTCGCGGCCGCCTTCAAGCAGGCCGACCAGACCCTCGCCGTGGCCCGGCGCCGGGGCCGGGCGCTGGTCGAGCACGAGGACCTCGCGGCGGGATCGGTGCTGCCGCTGCTCGCCGACGACGCGGTACGCGCCTTCGCGGACGGCACGCTGCGGGCCCTGCGGGAGCACGACGCGACGGGCCGGGGCGACCTGGTGGCCTCCCTCCAGGCGTGGCTCTCCCGCCACGGCCAGTGGGACGCGGCCGCCGCCGACCTCGGCGTACACCGCCACACCCTGCGCTACCGCATGAAGCGGGTGGAGGAGATCCTCGGCCGCTCCCTCGACGACCCGGACGTCCGCATGGAACTGTGGCTCGCCCTGAAGGCCAGCCCGGCCGCCTCCTGACGCGCCGCTCCCCTTCCCGACGCGCCGCTCGACCGGCCGGCCGCAGGCGGCCGCCCGGCGCGAGGGGCGCATGGCTGCCCGTAGCGGTACGCCATCCGCGGACGGCCCCGACCCCGGCCAGGCTTCCGGCGCCCAGCCGGCAGGCCACCGGACCGAGGCCGGCGCGCCGGCGCGGAGCCGGCAAGCCGCGCGCGGCCGAGCCGTGCGAGGGGCGCGTCGGGAAAGGCACAGTGCCAAAGCGGCGCAGGGGCGGCGGAAGGTGCTCCATGCCGGATAAACACCGAAGGCCCGGCGGAGTCCTACCGTGGTGGAGACAACGACCCGCCCCCAGCTACCGCTGGGAGGTGCCCCCAGCACACACCGAAGGGCCGGGATTCGCATGACTTCCACCCACGCCTTCTGGCTCGCCGGCCGCCAGGCCACCGGCGAGGACAGCTTCGACGTCCACAACCCGTGGGACGGACGGCTGGTCGGCACCGTCAGCGTGCCCACCGACGCCCAGGTCGAAGAGGCCGTGGCCGCGGCGTACGCCGTGACGGCGGAGTTCTCCGCGACCCCCGCCCACGTGCGGGCCGCCGCCCTGGACCACGTGTCCAAGCGGCTCGCCGAGCGCACCGAGGAGATCGCCCAGCTGATCTCCGCCGAGAACGGCAAGCCGGTCAAGTGGGCGCGCGGTGAGGTCGGCCGTGCGGTGTCCGTGTTCCGTTTCGCCGCCGAAGAGGCCCGCCGCTTCAACGGCGGAGAGGCCCAGCGCCTCGACACCGACGCCGGCGGCGTCGGCCGCCTGGCCCTGACCCGCCGCTTCGTCAAGGGCCCGGTCCTCGGCATCGCGCCGTTCAACTTCCCGCTGAACCTGTGCGCCCACAAGGTGGCCCCCGCCATCGCCGTCGGCGCGCCGATCATCCTGAAGCCGGCCCCGGCCACCCCGCTGTCCGGCCTCATCCTCGGCGAGCTCCTCGCCGAGACCGACCTGCCGGCCGGCTCCTGGTCCGTGCTGCCCGTCGCCAACGACAAGATGCCGGCCCTCGTGAAGGACGACCGCCTGCCGGTCATCTCCTTCACCGGCTCCGACACCGTCGGCTACGCCATCCAGCAGTCGGTGCCCCACAAGCACTGCACCCTGGAGCTCGGCGGCAACGCCGCGGCCGTCGTCCTCGCCGACTGGTCCTCCGACGCCGACCTCGAGTGGGCCGCGACCCGTATCGCGACCTTCTCGAACTACCAGGCCGGCCAGTCCTGCATCTCGGTGCAGCGCGTGATCGCCGACGCCTCCGTCTACGACCGGCTCCTCGAGAAGGTCGTCGAGAAGGTCCGGGCCCAGGTCACCGGCGACCCCGCCGACGACGCCACCGACGTCGGCCCGCTCGTCTCCGAGGACGCCGCCAAGCGCGTCGAGTCCTGGGTGGACGAGGCGGTCTCCGCCGGTGCCAAGCTGCTCACGGGCGGCAAGCGCGACGGCGCCACGGTCGAGCCCACCGTCCTCGCGGACGTCCCGGCCGGCGTGAAGCTCGCCACCGAGGAGGTCTTCGGCCCGGTCCTGACCCTGACCAAGGTCGAGAACACCGACGAGGCGTTCGCCGCCGTCAACGACTCGAAGTTCGGCCTGCAGACCGGCGTCTTCACCCGCGACGTCCAGGTGGCCTTCCGCGCCCACCGCGAGCTCGAGGTCGGCGGTGTGATCATCGGCGACGCCCCCTCGTACCGGGCCGACCAGATGCCGTACGGCGGCGTCAAGCAGTCCGGCGTGGGCCGCGAGGGCGTCCGCTACGCGATGGACGACTACACGTACGAGCGCGTCCTGGTCCTCACGGGCCTCGACATCTGACCGACTCGTACGGTCACAGACCGACGGCCGGAGCCTACTGTGCGGGGGCTCCGGCCGTCTTTCTTTATCCATGCGCTGACCTGCTGCGATGGTGGGATGTTGGCCGGTTCCTGTGCACCCTTGGGAACACGGTGGGAACACCGGAGTACTGTCACCCGCTATGGCGAGCGTTGTTCCACGCAAAAATGCGGCCGGCGAGGTCACCAGCTACCAGGTGAAGTGGCGTGATGGTGGGTCGAGGACCGGCGACTGGCAGAACGAGCGGTTCGAGGATGAGGACTCAGCGAAGGTCTTCAAGGACTCCGTTGACGAGCACGGTCAGAACTGGCCCCCGGGGTGGGTGAAGGGCAAGGGGTACATCGACCCGGAGTCCGAGGACGAACTGCGTTACCGGTTCGACCAGTTCGCCCGTGCCTCCATCGACAACCGCACGGCGGGCGACTACTACAAGCGGCAGCGCATCAGGAACCTGGAGATGTATATCTTCCCCACGTTCCAGCACTGCGACATCCGGAGCGCCGAGCACTTCAGCAAGGCGACGATCGGCGCCTGGATCAACAAGATGCGGGCCACGAAGGTTCGACGTGGGGGCGGTAAGCCGAAGGACATGTCATCAGGAACGCTGCGGGGACTTCACGGCCTGCTCTCGTCGATCCTGAAGGAAGCCATGGTGGCCGAGCCGCCACTACGCGACCGCAACCCATGTGACCTCACCCGGCTACCGAAGGACGACGAGCACGGCGTCGAGGACAACTCTGGCGACGAGATGGAGTTCATGACTCCCCAGGAGGTCGCCGGCCTGGTCGCCTGCTTCCCTCGCGCCTCGGACCGGATGCTCGTACGGACTGCCTACGGCACCGGGCTCCGCTGGGGCGAGATCACGGCCCTGGCCACCAAGCACGTGCGCAACCCCGTACCGGACAGCTACGAGGTGCGCGTCACCCGGGCCTGGAAGCGGCAGACGCCCTCCGTCTTCTACCTGGGGGCGCCCAAGTCTCCGGCCAGCCGGCGGACGGTCGAGATCACGGCCGGGCTGTGGCGGGAGCTCCAGGACTACATCCCGGCCGAACATGGCATGGACGAGCTCGTGTTCCCTGGCCAGGACGGTGAGCGCATCAAGTACGGCACGTTCTGGGAGCGTTGGAACCGGGCGGTCAAGAAGGCCAAGAAGGAGGGCCTGCTGCCTCACTGGAAGTTCCCCACCTTCCACGACCTTCGGCACTCCCACGTCGCTGCGCTGCTGTCGGACGGGCACAGCTTGACCTACGTGCAGCGGCGCCTGGGGCACGAGTCGATTCAGACGACCAGCGACCGGTACGGGCACCTCCTCGAGTCGGCACACAAGGCCGCGCTGGTCACGCTCGACCGTGTCCTGGATGTCCGGCTGGAGAGCGATCCCGCCGTAAAGGCCGTGGCCGAGTTGGTCAGGTTGCCGCAGCAGAAGCAGGGCGAGCAGGTGCACGCGGTCCACGTGGGGGCTCAAGTCCTCGGGTTCTGGGACGCGGACGACGCCGCGGCCGTGGCTGAGCAGTGGGAGCTGGACCGGGGCGAGGCCGCACTGGTTGAGGCGGTCTCGGCGGCCTGGTGGCAGCGCGCGGTTGCCGGCGGCCGGGACACTGTACGCAGCCACATTCCGGCCCGCGTCCAGGCGTGGAGCGTCGGGCCGGCCTGCTACGAGCCGGACGGCACGGAGCGCGTGGCCAGTCCCGAGATGCACGAGCCGCGGCGGGGGTGGGTGTGGGAGTGGGAGGAGACCTACACCACCGAGGCGGCCGTCCGGCACACGGAGCACCGTCCTGAGGGTCACACCGAGGCTTCCGCGTGGGGGCTTCAGCGGGAGGCGGTCCTGGCGGCGTACGCGGCAGCCCGCACGGAGGCGCTGCGGGTGTGCGCGCTCAATCCCTGGACGCGGACGGCGACGGAGGACGGACAGGAGTCAGTGGCCTGACGATTCGCGGACATGCAGAAGGGCCCCGTCCAGCGGGGCCCTTCTGCATGTGGGGCGAGGGGCTATCCGGCGTCGCCAACGCCTTCGGTCGCGCGGGTGTGCTCGTCGTGCGGCTGCGGGATGGCCGTGAGGGAGGTGCGAAGCCGCGCCGGCCCGTGGGGCGTGGGGGACCCCGCGGAGCCGGAGGTTGAGGAACTCGCCGGGCGGCTGGCACCTCGGGTGAAGGCGGAGGCTCGCTCTCGCAGGACCTCCACGATCAGTGCGTTGTGATCGGCCGCGAGCTGATCGAACTCCGTCTTGAGCACGGCACGGAGGTGCCGCTCCGTCTGTTGTCCGGCCAGTGCCTCGTCAAGGCGCTGGGCCAAGCTGACGAGTTGGGTGTTGTGGGCGTCTGAGAGCTGATTCAGCCGCTCCTCGCGGGCCTGGATTTCCAGCAGTCGACGGCCGTGGTCTTCGTCAAGCTGGCGGCGCAGTTCCGCCATGTCGTTGAGCTGCCCTTGGGTACGTGCCTCGTGGGCGTTGATCCACTTCTTGGCGAACGCCAGGGCGACCACCGTGACGGCCATCATCGGGAGCAGTCTGGCGGCAGCAAACAGAAGGATGCTGCCGATGTCACCGGGTTCGTACTCGCTCATCGCCGCGATAGTGAGGGTGATACCAGCGCCGAGCCCGCACATCACGGCGATGGTGTTTCTACCCGGCATACAACGTCCCCCTTGCTTCGTGCCTTGCTTACGGGCCCCCTGTAGACGCCGTTCCCGGCTGATCTGCCTCGTGCTGGAGCCGAATCGCCTCAACGATGTTGCTCAGGAGCATGCCGCGAATGATGGGGTTCTTGATGCCCCATGCATCGGCTGCTGCTTCTGGGGTGAGTGGGTGTGTTTGTGAGGTAGCTGAGCGTACATCTGTGCCAGCGCTTTTGCGCCTGTCTTCCTCGGTGAGAATTCCGCCTTCAACCATGAGGTCGAGGACGTCGACGTCGAGAGCGCGGGCCAGGCCGGCGAAGTTGCTGGGGTTGGGGAGCGTCTGGCCGTCGAGCATTCGGCCAACGCTGCTCTTGTGCATGCCGCTGCGCCTGGCGAGTTCTAGCCGTCCGCCGGCACCTGGGGTGAGGTCGTAGCCCGCGCGCGTCGCGAGGGCGTGAATGAGGGCACCGAAGCGCTGCGCCACGGTCCCCTCCTTGGGGGGTTCCATACTCCGCATGGGCGGAGGGTAGCGCCCATGCGTGCAACTGGCGAGCGCTTGCATGCGTGCAATCGACCAGGTGAGAGGCACCTTTCGCCTTACCGCAGGTGGGATGCCCATCCGCCCTGGTCCAAGGTCAGAAAATTCATCTTCGGATTTCGCATGCCGCCAGTTGCACGCATGCAAGCAACTGATCTAGGGTTGCACGCAAGCAACCGTGTTGCAGCGATGCAACTCACGCGAAGGGAGGGACTGTGTCCATTCGCCTCCGTAGCGACGTTCTCAACGCCAAGGCCGAGGAGGCCGGGGATCACACGAGCCTCGCGATTGCCACCCGCGCCGGGGTGCAGAACTCCACCATCACGCGGCTCCTCGCCGGCGAGACGACGCCGAGCATCACGACGCTCGTCAGGCTGAGGGACGCGTACGGGCTCGACACTCTTGACGAACTCCTGGCGCTCACAAGCGAAGTGCCCGAGGTCGAGCAGGTACCGGCATGAGCCGGGCTCTCCAGGTCCGTGCAGCGGCCGTGTCCGCCCGGCGCGAGTACTGCCGGTGCACCACCGTCCGGAACTACAGGTACCCCGAGGCCGCCGACAAGCTCGGCTGCAAGGAGGGGTGGCTGCGTGACCACATCAGCAGCCTGCCGCACCAGCGAATTGGCGAGGCAGCCGTCTTCTGCGAGTGCGAACTCGCCATCATCCAGGCCCTTTGCAGCGTCATGCCGACCACGGTCGAGCCGGCGCTGACCCAGGCCGAGGCCGCACCCACCAGCGCGGAGACTCCCGCCGCCAACCTGCGCACAATCCGCCCCGCCCAGGGGCGCAAGCGCGGCGCCTGACGGCGAACGGGGCCGCCCGGACCATGCCGGGTCCTGACGACCCCGCCCACCCAGTCACCTCAACCACCAGTGAATCGAGGGACCGTGACCGCACACTCTAACTCCCAGGCCCAGGCCGCTACGGCGCTGAGCCAGCTCCTTGCGGAGCACCCGGACGTTACCGGGCTCACCTGGTCGATCGACCCCCTGGGCGTCCTCCGGGGAGAGCGCCACGCCGAATCCGGCGACGGCAAGATCGTGGACGAGGTTGCCCAGATCATCGGCGGCACCGCCGCACACGTCTGCTTCACCCGTGACGGCGACCGTCAGGGACTGGCTCAGCTCACCACCGTTTGGCGTGACGTCCCCGTGCACGTGTGGGCGAGCTACCCCGAGGCCCCATTCGGCGGTGCCCGGTGAGCACCTTCCTCCTCGCCGCCATGGCCGCGGCCTTCCTCGCCCTGGTGGCCTCGATCGTCGCGCAGCGCCGGGCCACCGACGCCCCCGTGGACGAGCACAGCACGGGCTGCCGCCACTGCGCGGCCCTGCGCCACCCCTCCCAGCTCGCGACCCGCGCAGCGCTCTCCACGATCCCCGGCCAGAAGGGAGGCGAGTGATGGCGATGCGCTCCCCCTACCGAGCCGCGACCGACCACCATTCAGCCGCCGAGGCCGCCCGCGCCCAGCGCGGTACCTGGGTCCTCGCCGGAGTCTTCTCCAGCACCATGAGCGCCAAGACCGCCGCGCGCCTCATCCGCACCGGCTCCGAGAAGTACGTCTGCTACCAGCCTGCGGGGGCGTTCGAGGCATACGCCATCCCGACCGGCGACGAGGTGACCGTCTGGGTGCGGTACGTCGCCGGTGAGGAGCCGGTCCCGCCGCTCCCGGACCGCATGACCGTCCGGATCCGCCACGACGGCGACGGCCCTGGCTACAGCGGGGTCGGCGTCGTGACCGTGACGATCTCTACCCGGTGCCCCGCTTGTGGTGGTCCCCGTGGTTGGGAGACCGTCCGCCCTCACCACTTCCACCACGACGGCGACCAGTACACCGTCGACCGCTGGACGAACCCCTGCGGCCACACGGACATGTACGTCGCCGTACTGCGGGAGTCCCGCGACCGGCAGCTCCCGCCGCCACGCCCCGCGCCGCCGGAGCAGGCGGCACCGCCGGCCGAGGACGGCCCTGTCGCCCTGGTCCTCGCAGCCGCCGCAAGCCGCCGGGGGATGCACGCCAAGCAGGCCGCCTTGCTCCTGGAGGAGCACGGCCACGGTGACGCCGCCGCGCTCATCCGCGCCGAGCTCAAGGAACGCCGGGGCCACATGTCCGCCAAGGGCGCCGCGAGTTTCCTCCGTGACCTGGCCAGGCCCATTCCCGACTCCGCCGCGAGCTCCACGACCACGAGGAACGTCCCGTGACCATCACCACCACCGAGCGGTCCGGGGCTTCGGCCCCGGCCGCCGGTCGGCCCGATGCGCCGACCGCTCGCCTGCTGCTCCCCGCCACCGCCTCCGCCGACGAGTGGCACGCGGTGCGCCGCTCCGGGATCGGCGGCTCGGACGTCGCCGCGATCCTCGGCCTGGACAAGTACCGGGGACCGCGCCACGTCTACGAGGCCAAGCACGGCCGGGACACCGAGGCCGACAACGAGGCGATGGAGTTCGGCCGGGAGCTGGAGGACGTCATCGCCCGCAGCTTCTCCCGCCGCGCGAACGTCCCGATCGTCACCCCGCCCGGCACCCTCGTCCACAACGAGCACCCGTGGATGCTGGCCAACGTCGACCGCTACGCGCTGGACGAGGCGGGCGCCGTCGCGGCCCCGGTCGAGTGCAAGAACAGGTCGGAGTACCAGGCTGACGACTGGGAGGAGGGCGTCCCCGACTCCCCGGCGATCCAGGCCCATTGGTACATGGCTGTGGGCGGCTGGGACTACGCATGGGTCGCAGCCCTCATCGGCGGTAACCGGCTGCGCTACCACCGGCTGGAGCGCGACGAGGAGCTGATCGGCTACCTCGTCCAGCACTGCGGCGACTGGTACCAGCGCCACGTGGTCGAGGGATTCCCGCCGCCGGCCGACGGCCTGGAGGCCACGAAGGAGCTGCTGGGCCGCCTGTGGGTCGCCAAGCCCGAGGACATCGTGGAAGTCGACCGCGACCGCGCCCGTGAACTGCGCGCCCAGCGGGCCTACCTCCGGAAGCAGATCGAGTCCCTGGAGGCCGATCTGACCACGGTCGAGAACGAGATGCGGCTGGTCAACGAGGCCGCCGAGGTCGCGAAGTGCGGCAACGACGTGGCCTGGACGTGGAAGCAGAACGGCAACTTCGCCGCAAAGCGGTTCCGCGAGGCGCACCCGGAGCTGGCCGCCGAACTGACCCACGTGGTCGAGCAACTGGACGTCGACCGGCTCAAGGCCGAACACCCCCACCTCTACACCGAGTTCCGCGCGCGCGTGCTGCGCGTGCCCGCGAAGGAGCTGTGACATGGCGACCAGCCTCAAGGACCGAGTGAAGGCCGCCACCGAGCGCGGCACCGGGCCGGTCGGCCCGGCCCTGGACGACGTGCACGAGCGGACGGCGGACGGCGAGGGCGAGCAGGGCGCCGGCCACCCAGACGGCGCCGAGGGCGTCATGGAGTGGCTGCGCCGGTACGAGGAGCACTTCAACGAGGCCCTGCCCGCCCACCTGGAGACCGGTCCGTTCTTCGCCGCCGTGCGCGCCATCCTGCCCTCGCTGAGTAGGTGCACCCCGGCGTCCAAGCTCCAGGCCCTGCTGACCTGTGCGCGGTTCGGCTTGGTCCCGGACGGTCAGCAGGCCGTCATCACCGCGTCCGGGAACGTAGCCACGTTCATCCCGACCTACCGGGGCTACGTCGAGCTGATGTACCGGTCCGGCCGGGTGGAGTCGGTCCACGTGCTGATGATCCACGCGAACGAGGAGTGGAGCTACGAGCCCACCGCCCCGTACCCGCTGGACTTCACGCACAAGCCGCGGCCGGACCTGCCGAAGGCCGAGCGCGGCGAGGCGAAACTGGCCTACGCGTTCTGCCGGATGAAGGGTGGCGGCCGGTCGCAGGTGGTCCTGCTCAACCGGGAGGACGCCCAGGAGATCCGCGACGAGTACAGCGAGGCGTACCGGCGCGCGGAGGAGTCCGGCGCGCGGGACTCCTTCTGGCACCTCCGCTTTGACGACATGTGGTTGAAGTCGGCGATCCGCCGCCTGGAGAAGGTCGTGCCGACCTCGGCGGAGCTGCGCGCACTCGGCGCCGTCGAGGACGCCGGCGACGCCGGGCAGCTCCAGATCCTCCACGCCCCGGACCCGGAGACGGCCGCGCTTGTCGCGGAGGCGGAGCGAGCGCACCGAGCCGCCGAGGCACCCCAGTTGATCGCCGTCCAGCCGCTGCCCGTCAAGGGCAAGGGTCGGGGCCGGTCCAAGCCCAAGAAGAACCGGGGCGGTCGCCGGTGATACCGGCCCCTCGCCCCTTCCCCGTGGGGACTCGTCACGGTCGCCCGGCCGTGGCGGGCCCCCCGCGGTCCGGTCTCTGCACGTCGGAAGGAACGGCATGAGCTGGCATCGGAAGCCCTTTTGCGGCTTCGACCTTGAGACTTCCGGGACCGACCCGGAGCACGACCGCATCGTCACCGCCTCGGTCGTCCACTACGGCGGCGGCCAGCCCACCACCGGCCGGTCGTGGCTGGCGGACCCGGGTGTCGACATCCCCGCCGGGGCGACCGCCGTGCACGGCATCACGACGGAGTACGCCCGCTCTGCGGGCCGCCCGGCCCCGGACGTGGTCGCGGAGATCACCGAAGCGCTGGCCGAGGCCGCAGACGCTGGCGTGCCTATCGTCGCCATGAACGCGCAGTTCGACCTGACCATGCTGGACCGGGAGGCACGGCGCCACGGCGTGCGTCCGCTGTTCGAGCGAGCTGCCCCGCGCGTGCTGGACCCGCGCGTCCTGGACAAGAAGGTGGACCGGTTCCGCAAGGGCGGCCGGACCCTGACCGACCTGTGCCGGCACTACGTGGTCCAGCTCGACAACGCGCACACGGCCCAGGCCGACGCGGTCGCGGCGTGCGCCGTGACGTGGAAGCTCGCCAACCGGCACCGGTGGCTCACGCGCGTGGACTTGGACGACCTCCACGAGCAGCAAGTCCACTGGGCACGCGAGCAGGCCGAAGGGCTGCGGGACTACTTCGCCAGAACGGACGGCAAGGAGCACTTTGCAGCGAGCGTCCGGCTGGACTGGCCACTGATCCCGGCCACTCTGGCGGAGGTGCGGTCATGAGCCGTATGTCCCGACGCGCCGCGCGGCAGGTGGCTGCCGCCGAGGCCGCCGCCCAGGTGTGCCAGGCCGAGAACGAGCGGCTCCGCGCCGAGAAGACCGCATTGAGCCGTGAGGCCGAGGCACTGCGCGTCCAGCTCCGGGAGACCTCCCGCCTGCTGTACCTCTCCGAGGGCGCCCGGCTCAGCCTGGACCGGCAGATCCGCGCTGAGCACCGCTCGCTCGACTACCTGTGCCGCGAGGCCGTCGACCGTGCCGGGACGCTCGCCCCGGTGCCGGCGAAAGGCGGTGCGTCCGGTGAGTGACCTCTACCTGATCGGCGTGAGCGTGACGGCGTGCAGTGCCGGGCTGGTGGCGGCCGCGGCGTACATCGTCGCCCCGCTCGTACAGAGCTGGCGCCGCGCCCGCCGCCTTGCCTTGGCCCTCCCCGTAAACGCCGAGCCCTGCGAGTTCCACCCCTGCCCCAACGAGCGCCGCACCCGGCCCCACGCCGTCCACGCCGACGGCTCCCGGAGCTGCTGGTACTGCGGGCACAACTCCCCTGGAGACCAGTGACGATGATCACCGAGACGTTCGGGCCGGAGTACGTCCGCCCGGCCGAGAGGGACTGTCCCAACTGCGAGTGCTGTACGGCCCGTCTGTGCGAGAAGGGCGCGACGTCCATCCTGGAGTGCTTCGGCCACACCGCCACCGAGGACACCCGGAGGGTTGTCGCCGGCTGTCCTTGCTCGTCGGAGGAGACGAGCGGCACGGCCGCGTGGCGGGCCGGGAAGATGCGCGCGACGATGCGGGCCGAACTCAATCCGCTGCCGGTCGACGTGGAGGCGGCGCTGCGCTGCGTCGCAGCTGGCGAGTTGGTCGCCGAGCACCTCGACCAGATGACCCCGCTGGGGCTGCTCCGCTACGTCGCGTTCGTCGACTCCCGCCCGGTCATCACCGAGCTCGGGGCCACGTACCTGGCAGCCCGGCGCGAGCCGAGGTTCACCACCCCTGTGGAGGTGGAGATGGTCGACGTGGCCGCGCGCACGGCGCGGGTGATCGTCGTTGGGTGGAGCCTGACCGAGCCGGCGACCGTGCTCCTGGACCAGCTCATCAGTGCCACCGGCCTGAAGGCCGAGGAGCTGCCGGGCAAGTTCCTGGAAGCCACGGCCAACTGCTACACCGAGCACGCCGACGACCTGGTGCTCACGAACATCACCCTGGCGCCGCCGCTGCCGTCGTCCTGGACGGCCGGAGACATCCCCCTGGTACAGGACGAGACGGCCGACGCCGACCAGCCGCAGGGGCGCGTGGACGGCGCCTCGTCGGGTGGTGAGGCGTGATGGAGACCTTCCCCCTGTTCGAGGTCGAGGCACCGCCCCCGGCCCCGCTGGCCGAGGGCGAGGAGGCGACGGAGGAGGCGCTGGCGCCCGCGCTGGTGGTTGTCGTGCGCGGCCTGCCCGGTCCCCAGGGCAGTAAGCGGCACGTCGGCGGCGGCCGCATGATCGAGTCGTCCGCGAAGGTCAAGCCGTGGCGCGAGGCCGTGGTGTGGGCGGCGGTCGCGGCCCGCACAAGGAACAAGGGCTTTACGAAGCTGGACGGGCCGCTCGCGGTCGACATGGTGTTCACCTTCGACCGGCCGAAGGGGCACATGGGCTCCGGCCGGAACGCCGGCCTCGTGCGCCCCTCGGCGCCGGTGCGCCCGCACGTCAAGCCGGACCTGAGCAAGTTGGTGCGGTCCACGGAGGACGCGCTGACGACGGCCGGGGTGTACGGGGACGACGCGCTGATCGTGGAGTACCGGCAGCTCGGGAAGCACTACACGACCGACCACGGCGTGGTGCCCGGAGTCCTCGACGGCCCCGGCTGCACCGTGCGCCTTTGGCCCATCGAGCGGCCGAAGGCGGTGGAAGAGTGATCACCAGGGAGGACATCGCCGCCGCGCTGGACGGCGCCGACCGGTCCAATCTCGCGGTCGCCCGCACCCTGGGCGTCAGCCCGGCACGCGTGCGCCGGGTCCGGGCCGCGGCCGGGGTGCCGCCGTACCAGCGCGGTCGCCGGCGCTCCTGCGAGACGTGGCAGGAGGCATTCGAGACCCGGACCGTGGCCGTCGAGGGTGGCCACCTCCAGTGGACTGGGCCGACGAACGAGCACGGCACCCCGCTGCTGCGGCACGGCCTGGAGGCCGAGACCGCGTACCGGTACGCCTTCCGGATCCACCACGAGCGGGAGGCGGAGGGGAAGGTCGGCCCGTCGTGCGGCTACCCCCGGTGCGTGGCAGGTGCCCACCTCGAGGACCGCGTCCTCCGTGAGGAGCGGCGTGCGACGGAGCAGCGGCAGGCGCCGCGCGGGGTGTTGGTGCCGCCGGACTGCGCGACGTGGCACAGGGACGTGGACCTCGTGGCAGTCGAGCGGGTCACGCGGGGGGACCACCCGCTGCCGGAGTTGACCGAGGTCGAGCAGCGGTACGCCGTGGTCGTGATGACTCGCGACGCCGGCATGGGCGCGGAGGAGATCGCGGAGCGGCTCGGCATCGCGGAGCGCACGGTCACCCGGTGGCGGGATGAGGCGGGGCTGACCAATGACCGCCCTTGACCTCCTGATCGTCGTGGACGTGTTCATCACGGTGGCGACCACGGCGCCGGTGTGGGGTCCAGCGCTCGCCGTCCTGCTCGCGGCCGCCACCTGGTGGCGGCTGCGCCCGACCGGCCGTCACCGCAGCGGCCGGCCTCCCCTGCGGACAACCGTCCGGACTGCTGTCCGTGAGGTTGTCCGCCACCTCGCGGACACCGGTCCGGACCCGGCCGCGAACGATGCGCTGATCTGCGCGGACACGCGTCCGGACGTGTCCGCCGAGCACTGTCCGGCGGTGTCCGGACACGACGAGGAGGGAGAGCGCTGATGCCTCGTCCGACCCACTACGGCCCGCACCGGGCCCCGGACACCGTCGCGCGGCCGACGCACTGGGACCGGCGTGCCGCGTGCCGCCACGAGGACCCCACGGTGTTCTTCCCGGAGGGCAGCGAGGCCGACGTCATCGCGATGACGGCCATGGCCAAAGAGATCTGCCGCACCTGCCCGGTGTCCGGGCGCTGCCAGATCGAGGCCCTGGAACGGCGCGAGCCGTTCGGCGTCTGGGGCGGCCTGGACGAGCACGAGCGGGCGGAGATCCTGCGCCGGGCCGCCGAGCACGCCGCCGCCCGCTTCAAGGAGGAGGCCGCGGCGAAGGAGGCGGCCGATGCCCAGGCGCCGGCCCCGGCAGCAGCCTGACCCCCCGCCCGCCGGGCTCCTGGACTGGACGGACTCCCGGCACTGGAGCCAGCAGGCCCGCCCCTGCCGGTACTGCGGGGAGCTCACCCAACTCCGGGACTCCCAGCGCAGGGCCGCGCACAAGACGTGCGCTGAGGCCGCCCTGACGCAGCAGCACCAGGACATGGCCGCGGCCTACGAGAACGAACGACTGACCTGACCAGCACCACCCCGAGAACGGAGCCCTCGTGGCGATCACCGACAAAGAGATCCGCACCCGCTTCGCGCCGCCGGCGGCCGACGAGGCGCGGACGGCCATAAAGGCCCGACTGGCAGCGGCGGCGCAGGAGTTCGCCCTGCTGGTCCACGAGCTGGTGCCCGGGTCGCGCGAGGAGTCCGAGGCGATCTCGTCCGTGGAGCTCGCGTTGTGGTGGGCCCAGGCCGGAGTGGACCGCCGTGTCCAGCCTCGCGCCCAGACTTCACGGCTCGCGCCCGTCGACGCGGAGGCCGCCTGCCTCGCAGCCATGGCCGAGGCGGACATCGCGTCTGCACCCGGGCGGGTGTGATGGCCCTGGTGCTCACCGGGCTCGGCCCCGGCGACGTCGCGGAGGCAGTGGAGTGCCTGATCGCGTGCGCGGAGAGGTCCACGGAGCCGGAGATGTCCGCGTACAGGCGGCACCTGGCCGACCTCCTGGGCGATGCCCTGGAGACCCTGCCCACGCCCACCGGGGAGGTGGAGGAGTGATCGGCCCGGCCGGTCTGGGGCCCCTGGTGGGCGACCTCCTGGACCACCTCGTCGCTGGCGAATTCGACGGGGCCGCGGCCGTCCTGGACCACGTGGTCCAGGACGGGGACGACGCCGACGTGTACGGCCTGTGCATCGCGGCTGCCGAAGCCGTACGGACCGCGCTGCAGGAGCCCGCTCTGGACGGGCCCCTGTGCGGGCTGCTCACGGAGGGCTCGGTGCCGGCCCATCCGCACCGGCTGGTCGCGGCCCGGTTCCTGGCCGCGTACGGGCGGGGGGACCGGGAGATGACCGTTGCCCTGTTCCGCGCCGCCGCCGAGGCCGGCGACCCCCTGGTGCTCACGGAGTTCGTGTGCGCCCTGCTTGCCCTCGTGTCCGGCCTGCTGCGGGCCGGGCTCACCAACCCTTGCACCGAGAGGACTTGACCATGTCCAGCACTACCGCCCGTCTGGCCACCAGCTACCGGCCCCGACTGCGGGGCGAGGACCGGGCCCGGGTCGCCCGCGAACTCGCCGAGGGATACGACGCCGGGTCCTCGATCCGGGCCCTGGCCTCCGGGTCGGACCTGTCGTACGGCACCGCGCGCACCCTGCTGCTGGAGGCCCAGGTCAAGCTGCGCGGTCGCGGCGGCTCCCGCTGACCCTGTCCGGACACCTGTCCCGCCGGTGTCCGGACACCCCTTCTTCCTCGTCCCCGGGCGCGGTCGTGTGCCCGGGGAGTTCCTCGTCCCACACGCGGAGTCTCCTCATGACCTCACCCCAGCAGCCGGATGCCGTGCGGTACTTCCACGGCGGCGTGCCCGGCCTCAACCCTGGTGACCTGCTCGCCCCGCACCGGCCCAACACCGTAGACGGCTGCCCGATCTGCGCGGCGAAAGCCGCCGGCGAGCAGCCGATTGTGCCCGGCCTGGGCAACGTGGACCCGCTCACGGAGCGGCCGGACCGCATCTACATCACCACGGACCGGGAGTACGCCCGGTTCTACGCCTCCAAGTGGTGGCTCGGGGACCTGTACGTGGTCGAGCCGTTGGGGGCGGTCGAGGAGTCGACGGAGGACCTGTTCCCCACCTGGTGCGCGCAGGGGGCGGTTGTGGTCTCGGTGGTGTCCAGGGCCGTGCGCCTGACCGACAGGCAGCGGCGGACGCTGCTGCGCCGGTGGGGCGCGCTGGAGGACGCCGCGAGGCGTGAGCGGCTGCGGATCGTTCCTGGGGCCGGTCAGTGACGGGGTGGCGGGGAGACGGCCCGTAACCCATCCTAGTGTTGCAACTTGACCATGCAACATAGGAGTGCAACATTAGGCAACGAGTTGGGTGGGGCGTGTGGACGTCGCCCCGACCGCACTCGACTGCCCTGACCAGCAACGACGAAGAGAGCGCGCATGGCCAGCACGAGCACCGACCGCGTGCAGACCGTCCGTAACGCATGGATCAATCGCCTGCGTGACGAGGTACTGCGCACGGGGCGTGCCGAGGTCGCGAAGTGCGCCAGAGTCGGCGTGTGGATCGCGACGTACGCGGACGCCGACGGATCAAGCGCCTTCCCCTCGAACGAGACCCTGGCAGCCCTGGCCGGTTGCACCGACGAGACCGTGACCCGGGCCGTGAAGGTCCTCGTCGCCGTGGGGCTGTTGGTTCGCCGGCGCCGCCCCAACAGGTCGTCCATCTTCCAACTGATGCTGCCCCCCGGCCGCCTGGCGTGGGACGCCCACCTGCACCTCTACACCGACACCCGCCAGGCCCGCCGCAAGAAGGCGCAGAAGGTGCAGGAGATCGAGGAGCAGCGGAACCCGTCGCGGAACGGTTCCCGGAACCCGTCCTCCACAGGGGTTCCGGAACCCGTTCCCGCCGGGGATTCCGAAGAATCCGGAAACCGTTCTGGAACGGGTACGGACACCGTTCCGCACCGGGTTCCGGAACCCGTTCCCGCCGGGGGGGACCATTACCCCCCTACCTACGGTAGGGACCCAGACACCCACCACGACACGGTTGCTGTAGTACCTCAGCCACAGGACGCGGGTGCGCGAGGCGGCGACGAGCAGGGTTCCCCGGAGGAGGGCAAGCCGTGGGGGAGCTGCGCTCACCCGGGGTGCGGGGTCCGGCTGATCCGCGCCGCGAACGGCGGGCTTTGCCACGGTCACCAGAAGGAGGCCGAGGGGGCCCAGCAAGATCCCCAGGCGCCGGTGCAAGGGGCCTTCCTGACACCGATGCCCTCGGGTCCCACCGGAGGCACCGCAGCCCCGCAGGCAGGCACGCAGCCGTTCAAGATCCCCGCACAGGACCCCGGCGCCCCGCTGAGGCTGTGCCAGTGCGGGCGGGAGCACCGGGCGCACAAGCCGACCGACCGCTGCCCTGACTGCCAGTGGGCCCAGCACGCCGAGGCGGTAGGCCGATGAACCGCACCCCGCTGCCCTCCCTGGTGACCGTGCTGCGCACCCTCGGCAGCTACGGCGAACGCCTTTCGCCGGCGGAGGCCACCCCGGAGCAACTGGCCATCGTGTCCCAGGCCGTCGAGGAAGCGCGCCGCCTGCTCGCCAACGCCCACCGGCCCGCCCCGGCCACCGGGTGCACGGCCCACCCCAACGGCCCGGTCGACCCGACGGACGGCCTGTGCCTCCTGTGCCGCCGCCGCCGTCACCTCGCCCGCCTCCAGGCCGAAGCCGTCGACCGTGACCTCGGCGCCGTCGCCCGCACCCTCGCCGAGCACGGCGAGACCGAGGCCGTACACCAGCACGGCGCCCGCGCCGTCGCCCGCGCCCAGGCCGCCGCCGGCCGCGGCACCCACAAGTACCCCCCCAACGCCCGCCCGGCCGCCCTCGCCGCGCGCCAGGCCGCCACCGAGACGGAGGCCCCCTGATGCCCGGACGTCGTGTCGAGCCCCACCCCCAGGAGCAGCAGATCCGCGCCCTGCTGGAGCAGGGCCTGCCCAACACCGAGATCAGCCGACGCCTGTCCGTCGGGCCCCGCGCGGTCGCCCGCATCCGCGAGGAGGCCGGCATCCCGGCCGTGCCCCGCAACGCCTACCGCCGCCCCCAGCACCCAAAGCACCAGGAGATCCTGGCCCTGCTGAACGAGGGTTACAACGACGCGGAGATCCGGCGCCGGACCGGCGCAGATGTCGGCACCGTCGCCCGGATCCGCCACGAAGGCGGGTTCGGCCGGGCCACCCAGCCTCGCCCCTCCCGGCCACACCCGAGGGACGCCGAGATCCGCGCCCTACTGCGACACATGAGCAACAACCAGATCGCCCTGGAGCTCAAAGTCGACCGGGCCGCCATCCGCCGCATCCGGGGCGAGGCAGGCATCACGTACATGCCGCCGAAGCACAGCAGCGCCGAGGAGAAGTGGGCCGGCCTCGTCCGCCAGGTCGAGGGCGGACACCTGGAGTGGCTCGGGGAGCGGGCCGGCGGCAGCGGCACCCCGGTCATGCGCTTCCGCGAGAAGTCCGTGAGCCCGGCCGGAATCGCATTCACGAAGCGCACCGGCCGCCCGCCGGTCGGACAGGTCCGCGCGGAGTGCGAGTTCCGGCACTGCGTCGCCCCGGCCCACGTGGACGACGAGCCCGGCCGCCTGCGCGTACGGGAGCAACTGCGCGCCATCACCGGCGCACCCGAACGCCCCAAGGTCTGCCGCTACGGCCACGACCAGGCCGCCCACGGCCGCCTGGAACCGGACGGCGCCCCCTACTGCGGCGTCTGCAAGCGCGACCAGAAACGCGCCCACCGTGCCCGCACCACCTGACCCGACCGCCCACCCCTGGAGACCCGCATGTCCCTGATCACGCGCGACGAGGCGACCGGACTGCGCCGCGGATTCATCCGGTACCCGGACGGATCCCCGCCCGAGCTGGACGGCTGCCGCTGGTGCGGCACCCCGCACGAGACCCACGGGCTGCGCTGGAGCGACGCCGCGAGCTGGCACCAGTGGGCCCGCCCCACCCACGCCCAGGTGGAAGCCCGCGCCCGCGCCCACATCGTGCACGGCATCCCGCGCCCTGCCCTCCCGGCCGGCGCCGCACCCTCGCTCCTCGAGGCCGCGATCGGCGCGTTCCAGACCGCCAACGACCACATCCGCGACGGGTGCACCACGTGCGCCCCGGCCGCCCGGCTGCCGGACATGTGCCCGGAGGGCCAGCACCTCGCGCTCGCCGCCGTCCACACCCTGGCCACCGACCCCACCGACGGACCCGAAAGGCAAAGCCCGTGAACCGCTTCACCGTGGGGCTCCTCCTGGGAGGCATCTCCGGAGGCTTCACCTACGCCCTCACCGCCGACACCACGCCCGCCGTCGTCGTCGGTGCGATCGCCGCCGTCCTCACCTGGCTCGGCCTGGCCACCTTCCTTCTCGCCGACGACTGACCCGAAAGGCAACGCTGTGCCCACACGAGACTTCACCCGCGACGAACTCGCCGCCCTGGGCGTCCCCCCGGACAGCCCCGAGGACGTCCGGTGGTCCGAGACGCTGCTGGCCGACGAGCCGATCGCGACGCTCAAGTACACGCAGAAGCGCCGCGCGGTCGTCCTCGCCGACGACGAGCGGACGTACGCGGTTGAGTACGAGGCTCCGATCGACGCCGGCGACCACGAGACCGGCCCGGCGCCTGACGGCCACGGCTGGCACGGGGACACCGTCCAGGCCGTCCAGGTCATTCGCCGGCCCGTGGTCGTCGACCAGTGGACCCCCTACGTGCCCGCGTTCCACGACGGTCCGGACAGGTCCGTCCTCCAGGAGCTCACCGAGATCTATGAGGAGGGCGGCCTGCGCACACGTGACGCCCGGCAGAACGCCGCCGAGCTGCTGGCCCGGCACGCCGCCGAACTGGGAGCCACCGCCCAGCACCTGGTCGTGGAACGGGGGCCCGGCCGGTGACCCGCCTGTCCCGCGCGCTCCTGGCCGTCTACCTGGTGGCGTTCGTCTGGCTCGCGTACGTCTCGGCCGTCTGCCTCCAGCACCAGGCGCCCGTCCAGGCCGCCGCGTTCTACGCCACCGCTACGGCCCTCGCCGTCGCGGCCGGCAGGGAGTGGCGGCACGCCACCACCCGCCAGGCCGCGGCCGTCCGTGCCCGGCGCTCTCGCCCGCGCACCTACCCCAGCGACCTGGAGGCGGTCCTGCGCGCCGAGCTCGCCGGCGCCTGCCGCTGCGAACGGTGGTGGACCACCCTCGGCACCGACCACGACCCCACTTGCCCGCAGCAGACCCACGCCACCAACCACCGACAAGAAGAGGAGAGTTGACCATGAGCCCCACCGACACCGTTCTCCACCACGTCACCGAGGCCCTGCTGACCGAATGGCACCAGCGCGTCGAGGACGGCATCGTCGCCGACCCGGCCGCCCACTGCGCAGCCCTGGCCGCTGCCGCTCTCGCCCAGATCGGCCACCGTCCCGCTCCGGCCGCGCCCGCCGGTACCGAGCTGCCGCCGTACAGCGGCCCGGACACCCTGTGCGCGAAGTGCTCCCACGACCAGGCCATCACCCGCTACCGGGCCGAGGGCGAGCACGGCACCGACGAACACGGCCCCTTCGGCCGCTCCCGCCGAGGGGAGCGCTTGGAGCGCCAGTGCTGGAGCTGTGACTACGTCTGGGACGAGGCACTGAACCCGCCCGCCGGCGATCCGCGCCTCATCGACGTCCCCACCCTCGCCCGTGCGCTGCAGGAGGCCCACGACGGGTGGGCCCTGGACCTCTCCCCGGAGTGCGCCGAGCACATGGCCCGGCAGCTCCTGGGCAACCTCGTCGTCTACCGCAACCACGTGCCCGACGAGGAGCCCGCCGCGGCCGACGCCGAGGACGGAGCAGCGGCATGAAGCGCGTTCGCCTGGACGACATGACCACCGACGACCTGGACGATCTGTATGCCCGGCTGGAGGCCGCCGAGGCCCTGGCCGAACGCCTCTCGTACGCGGACCCTCACATCCGCCGCGCCCTGGAACAGCTCCCCGAGCGCTGCCGGTACCACGGCGAGCGCCTGGACCCGGATCACTACTCCTGGGGGCGGGAAGCCTGCTGCGACACCGGCACCCCCTCGCTCCTCCGGCGCCGAGCGCTCGCCGCCCTGGACCAGCTCACCGCCCCGCCCCCGGACACCGGTCCGGACACGTCCACGGACACCGTCCCCGCGTCCGGCGGCATCGTCCGGACACCTGTCCTCGCCGGGGAGACCGTGGACTGCGGCCCCCTGCCCACCAGCACGGACAGTGTCCGGACAGGTGAGGACACGGACACCGAGGACACCGGACATGGCGTCCGGATCCAGTACCGCGCCCGCGTGCCTCGTCACCTGGTGGGCGACGCCGTCGCGGAGGCCCTGGGCATCATCGCCCGGGAGACCGCGCCCCGTCCCGAGGAGCCGGCCGCCATCGACCCTCCACCTGATCACCTCTGACGGCTACGCTCGCGCACTGTGGGACAGCGCCCCCGTGCCCCCGCCCTCCGAGCCCAGGGCGGGGGCACACCCCCGTCCGGCCCCTGAACACACGTGACCCCCCGCAGCCGACTGCGGGGGGTCACGCGCGTCACACCGTAGGGATCACAGCAGCCTGTCCGTCACCGCCTCCAGCAGCGCCGTGTTCGCGGCCGTGTCGTGTCCCAGGACGAGCGACTGGTGCGGCAGGTTGGCCAGGACGCCGGCGAGGCCGGCGGCCGGGCGGCCGGTCGGCAGCAGCCGGAACACGTCCGGGTACCGGTCCTCGGTCTTGGCGTTGAAGAAGTCCCGGTCCTCGACGGTCCGGTCCTCGTCGGACACGGCCGGGACGGCGCCGGCCGTGATCCGGGGGAACAACAGCGCGGCAGCCCGGCCCTCCCGGGCCAACCTCATGCCCAGCATCGTGTCGAGCTGGTCGGGGAAGAACTGCGGCTTGAGCTCCTTCCCGGACGACTTCCACAGCGGCTTCCGCTGGTCCGCGAGCAGTGCGTCAGTGACCCGCTGGTGCTGGGTGGGGTGCATCTGCTCCCCATCCCGCAGCCGGTCCCGAAGGATGTCGTACAGCCCCATGGCGTCCAGCAGGCCGAACCCGATCGCGGCCGCCGACGGCCACGGCAGGATGCGCACCGCCCCGTCCTCGACGCGTACGAACACCCGGTCGTTGGCGAGCAGCCCCCACCCGGCCCGCGCGAGGAGGAACCCGACGGTGGTCTTCCCGGCCCCCTTGTCGCCCAGGGACAGGACCGCGCTCCCGTCCGGCCGGGTCACGGCCGAGGAGTGCAGGATCTGCCACCCGTCGTGGAGGAGCTGCCCGCGCACCATCTCCCGCGCGAGCCGGGCCGCGGCCGTGGCCACGGCGGTCTCGTCCGCGCCCAGGACCGTCATCCGGCGCAGGCCGGGCTCCCACCGGTAGGCCATCCCCGCGTCCGGCTGCACGGCCCGGACCACCCCGTCCCCGTTGACCGCGTACAGCATCCGGTCGTTGGCGTACTCCACCTCGGCGTGCTGGTCGCCGGTGACCCGCCCGGTCAGAGCAGCCACCTCGCCCGGGTCGACGTCGGCGACCACGACCGGCCCGGCGACGTCGGCCGCGTCCACGCGCTCCGCGTTCCACCACGAGCCGAAGTACCGCACGGCCCAGTCCGTGACGGACTCTGCCCGGCTGGTGACCGTGACGGCGTACCCCTCGGCGGGCGTGATGCGGGTGGCGAACATGTCGGTCATGCGGTCCTCTCCTTGATCGTCTGGTGGAGCTGGTCGTACGCGGACCGGATCTTGACCTCTGCGGCGTCGAGCTGCCGGGTCTCACCGGGGTCGAGGGGCGGGATGCACACGGTGGGGCGGCCGGCGGTGAACCGCAACGGGATTCCGAGCCACCCGGTCCTCCAGGAGGTGGACAGCTCGATCACCCCGTCCGTGTGCCCGAGGGTGTGTTCCAGGGCGGCCAGCGTCGCGCCGGCCGGGCCGCACCTGGTGCGGCCGATCCCCGCGTTGATCCGGCCGGGACGGGCCGCGAGCTCGTCGCGGACGGCTTGCACCGGCACGGGCACGGGCCGGCCGTTGACCGTGGTCGAGGAGGCACAGATCACCGCATGGGTGCCGTGCTCCCCGATCACGTGCCCGGCGACCGCCGACGGGGACACCGTCAGCAACCGGGCCAAGATGAGGCGATATCGGGCCGTGTCGGTGTTGGAGCCGACACCGAACACCCGGTCACAGCCGGACACGGCGGCGAACAGTCGGCTCATGACGTCCACCGGGTTGGTCACCACGACCACGACGCCCCGGTAGCCGGCGAGCGCCCGGCCCAAGGCCGCGATGAGGGGGCCGTTCGCGGTGAGCCCGGCCATGCGGATGTCGCTGGTGGCCCGGTTGGTGAACTGGGCCCGGGGGCATACCACGACCGCGTCACAAGACCGCATCCGTTCGAGGTCGCCGTGGACCACCCGTACGGGGGAGCCCGTCACCTGCCCCATGTCCTCCAGGTCCGCGACCAGTCCGGCCGCGGAGCCCCCGCTGCCGGAGGTGATGACCACCTCCTGGCACCACCTGGTGGTGAGCAGCAGTGCGCCGAGGGATTGGCCCACGGCCCCGGCACCGATCACGCCGACCCCGCTCATGCGACGACCCCCCACACGGCGTCATCCAGGCACACCCGCCACCAGGCATGCGTCGACGCCCGGCTGGCCATGGACACCGTGGCGTGGTCCAGCATCTGCACCACGGCCTCCGCCCGCTCGACCACGGCCGCGGCGAGGGCCGGCAACGGCAGACCGGGCGGGGCCGACAGGTACGTGGTCAGGATGTTGACCGTGTCCATCAGCCACAGCAGGACGAACCGCCGCAGCCAAGCGTCCCGTTCGTCGGTCTCCAGGTCGGCCGTCAGCCGGGCCGTGAACGCCGTGATCCCGCTCAGCACCGCGCGGGAGTCCTCGCGCGAGGGAGCACCGGCCACCAGGCCGAGGACCGTACGGGACACCAGCTTGGCCACGTCCGCCCCCGGCCAGCCGCGTTGCAGCCCCGGGTCGAGGAACACGATCGGCCCGTCCACGTGGCCGGACGAGAACACGGCGTGCTCCGGCTTCAAGTCGCCGTAGATCACCGGCGGGTACGGCACCGCCCGCAGCGGCATCGCACGCAGCCGGTCCACCACCGTGCCCAGCAACTCACCGTGCCCGGTGCTGCGCAGATACGGGCCACAGCCGGACGTGAACTTCCTGCCGAACGTCTCCGCGATCGAGCGCTCCGGGATCGCCACCCGGTCCACCCGCGCGGCGAACCCCGGCCGCTTCAGCCCCCTGCCGAGCTGGTCCATGACGCGCCCGAGGAGCACGGACGTGCTGTGCGGGTCCCGCGCCACCAGGTCACCCAGCGACCGGCCGGCCACGGGCTCCGTGAACAGCACGCCCCCGCCGCAGCCGGCGACCCTCGGCACCAGCACCCCGGCCGCGGCCAAGGTCTTGAGCTGCTGCGCCTCGCGCCGCACCAACGAGTCCGGCGCCTGCGCGTAGGCGGCCTGGGCAGCCTTCACCGTCGGCCAGTCCCCGCGAGCTCCGCGCAGCACCGACACCAGGGAGGCGCCCAGGATCGGCAGCTTCCCGTACAGCGGCCGCCCGTCGACCTGGACGCACTGCACGTAGCTCGTGACGCTCGGGGTGGCCTGCCCGGCCTGGACGGTGGAATGAGGCCACAGGGCTTGAGCGGCTTTCACGGTCTGGGCCGCCGCGTACGCCAGCACCTCCTCGGCCGGGGGCGGCATGAGCCCCTGTTCCCTCGGGGCGGGTACGGTCAGGGCCATAGGGATCCTCCTTCGGCCAGCGGACAGCCCGGAAGGCACACCGGATGCGGTAGCACTCGGCCCCCGGGTGGTCACGCAGACACGGAATGTGACCCCTGAACCCTCCAGCCGGCGAAGCGGTCTAACCCCTAGGTTTCCTATGGGCGTTCACGTGCTCGACTCCCACGCCCCACCCGCCCCGGCTCATGACGGCCAGTGCTCCGGGCCGCCGCCTCGCCACTCGATCAGTTCCGACCGGGCAACGGCGACCTCGTCCAGCCCTTCCAGGCCGGCCCGCCGCAAGAACTCAACCAGGTCCGCCAGATTGAACGCGAGCCCCAGGATCTGGCCGTCCACACGCACCCGGCGCCCGCCGGTCGGGCTCGGCGGGTGCACGATCACAGGCAGGCTCCCAGACATACCCCCACCCTCCGCTCAGTCTCGGCCAGGCGCATCCGGACAACGTCCGGACACTGTCCAGACGCGCAGCGGCCCTCTCCCTCTGCGGGAAGGGGGCCGTTCTGCGCGCCTCCGCAGCAATAGGAACGCGGGTTCTATTCTTGTAGGGCGGTGTCCGTCCACCGCCTCCACGACAGGACCGATCATGAGCAGACCCATCCCATCCCCGCCGCCGATCTACGCCTCCAGTCAGGCCGGCCCTTGCGCGAAGTGCCACCAGACCATCCAGCGTTACGGAGTCGGCGGGAACCCCCTCTGCCCCACCTGCCGCGCGCGGGTCGAAGCTCTCCGGGCGAAGAAGACCGCCCCCGCCTGACAGTCCGGCGGCGTCCGGACGACGACGGCCCCCTCCCGCGCGCTGCGGGTAAGGGGGCCGTCTTCATGAGGTTCAGCGCGATCGCGCGATAACGGCCGGGCGGACGTCCACGGCGCCCGGCCACGCCGGTGAACTACTCGCCGCCCCCCTCGTCGTCGGCCTCGCCCTCCCCCTTGCGTGGCCGACTCGACCAGGTGCCGGTATGGCCACGCAGGATGTCCTGGACGGTCCCGAGGGAGGTATGCACCTCGGCCGCGATCTTCCGGTAGGACATGCCATCGGCGCGGAGGCGGCGCACGGTGTCGTCACGCAACGCCTTGAGTCGCTTGTTCCGGTTCGGTTGATCTTTGAGCAGCTCGTTCACCGCTCGCGCGCGGGCTACGGGGTCCTCCATCGCCTCGACTTGATCAAGCGCGTCTAGCACCCGCCGCACCTCCTCCGTGGGCTCCTCTGTCACACCCATGCCCCTCAATCCGGGCGGGTCGCTTGCGCCAGTGTATGGAGTTCCATACGCTAGCGGAAGCGACTCAGCTACCGGGGTCGCACGTACAAGTCGGCCCCCGGTCGGGGCCTAGGAAACGCCGACCGGGGGCCACGTCAGATGGAGCTGACGCATGGCCCAGATTACTGATCGGAAGCCGGAGGACGTCCAGGAGGCGGCGCGGAGCGTTGTGCTCGCCGTCGCGGACCACCTCACGGCCACGAACCCGACCGACGTCCTGGAGCGCACCAACCTCCTCGTGTGCGTCGGGGCGGAGGCATACCTCCTCGCGGACCGCAGCTACAACGGCAAGGGGCAGGCGATCTCCCAGGCCGCCATGGACCTGGTGCCGGAGCTGACCGAGGGGACCGCGCGCGGCGCGTACGCCGAGCTGCTGCGCGAGGTCCTGGCCGCGAACGGGGGGCAGGCATGATGACCACCCTCCTGGAGCGCGCGCCTCTGGCCGCCGGCCACGAGTGGCCCGACGGCGACAACGACCGGGCCATTCCCCGCATCCCCGGTATCCCCGCTCCGCGCACGGAGCCGGTGCCGGTGCCGGTGCCGGTGAAGATCCCTAAGCAGCCCGGCCCGGCACAGTCCACGGGCCCGACGTGCTGCGGGCGGAGGATGCGCCGCGACGGGCAGCAGCTTGTGTGCTCGAACTGCGGCGGGTGGACCGACGCCGGGGTCGCGCTCGTGACCGTGGCGCCGGCCGCCGCCCGCCAGTGCGGCACCTGCCAGGGCCAGGGCGGCAAGACCGTCGACACCTCGTCCGGCGGCGTGACCCGCAAGCAGTGGAAGACCTGCGCCGACTGCCGGGGACGGGGGACGCGCTGATGAGCAACGCAGCCAAGCTCCTCGCCGAGGCCCGCGACGCCTACCGCAACGCGGCCCCGCAGCGCGACCAGGCCAACGTCGCCGCCGCCACCCAGACCGCGCGCCAGAGCGGCGCGCAGTCAGCCGGAGCCGACAGGGGTGGCCGCTGATGGGCCTCCTCGACCGTCTGATCGGCAATGACCGAAAGCTCGCGGCCACGAAGTACGCGGGCCGTGAATCCGCCTCCGACCGGGCCGCCCGGGTGCGGCAGCACCAGCACCGCGCCCGGGGGGTCCGGGAGGCGGCCCAGCAGGGCCAGGCGTGGGAGGACGCCGACCGGCAGCGCGAACGCACACGCGGACGCCGGTAACCACCTCCTCGCCCCCGCCCTTGACCGGCCGGGCCCACCTCGTGTGGGCCCGGCTCTCCGTCCGTTCCACAAGCGCGAAGGGCGCCCCGATGACCCACCCCACCCCCGATCACGAGCAGCAGCCGCGTATCCCCGGCCGCCGGTACTGCGAGGTCACCCGCTACCGCACGGAGACGACCACGATCAACGGCATCTCCGCGACCGAAGAGGTGCCGTACACCACGTGGGAGCCGGTACCGCCGCGCGACTGGGACGGCATGGTCATCCGTGGCGTGACCGCCGGCGCAGTCGGCGTCACCCTCCTCGCCACCACCAGCACGGCCGCCGCCATCGGTGGCCTGCTGGACAAGACGGTGCCCGCCCCGGTCGCGTACGCCGCAGCCGTGGTGTTCACCGTCCCGTGGCTTGCCTGTCAGGGCGTCGAGTACGTCCTGCGCCGCGAGCCGGACCGCGCCCGGAAGGCCCGGATCGCTGGGTGGGTCCTACTGATCATCTCCATGGCCACCGTCGTCGCGTACGGCGTCGACAAGGGCGAGCCCATCGCGGGTGCGGCTGGCGCAGCGGTCGACCTCATGTCCAAGGGCATGTGGGTCCTTGTGCTCAGCCTCCACGCCGTGCCGCTCTCCAGGGGCGTGGCGAACTGGCTCCGCCAGCGCAAGGAGAAGCTGACCGCCGAAGCCGTGGTGGCCGCCGACATCCGACGGCAGGACCAGTTCGAGGCGTACATGCGCGCGGTCTTCCCCAACTACGAGACCGTCCAGGCCATCACGACCGTGGCGGAGCAGCCTGCGCTGCAGAGCGGCACCCCCGTGCAGACCGTTGTGTCCGGACAGGCTCCGTCCGCGTCCGTGTCCGGACATGCCTCCGTACCTGCGCCGGTCCCGGCCGCGGCTCCCACTCCGCAGCCCGCCCCGATCGCGCAGCCGACCGCCCCGGCCACGGCCGCCGCACCCGTACCGGTCTCCGCTCCTTCGGTCCCTCCGGTCCCTCCGGCGACCACTCAGGGCGACGAGCAGCAAGCCCCGGCCGATACGCCCGTCCCGCCGACTCCGCCGACTGACCCGACTACCGGCACCGCACGGCCCCCGCTGCGCGCCGTGGGCGCCCCCACCAAGTCAGACACCATCCGGGCCGCCCTGGCGGCCAACTCCTCCATCTCCGACGCGGCCCTGATCCAGCGCGTCAACGAGGTGCACGGCGAAGACTCGAAGAACCTCGACACCGTGCCCCGGACGCGCCGCCGGATCGAGGACAAGCTCAAAAAGAAGGCGTCATGATTTACCTCTTCCTCGGGGCCGGCCTCCTCGGCCTGGCCTTCGCCCTGTACGGGCGACACGGCGACATCCGGTTCGTCGGCGGCCTCGCGGCCGCCGCCGGGCTGGTGACCGCGCTCCTGAACTGGGGTGCCTGGTGACCGCCGCCCCTGGAGCCGACGAGCTCCGCGTCCGGGGGATCCTCCTCCGGCGCGGCCTCGGGCTCAACGACATGCCTCCCGTCCCGCACCGTGCCGACGAGGACGACGACCCCGAGCGCTGCCGCCTCGAGGACGACGTCGCCCAGGACCAGCCCGCCGCCGGTCTCCTCGTAGCCCTCCTCAACTGGGGGGCATGGTGAGTGACACGACCGAGGAGGAGACCCGCGAGGTCGACACCCGGGACGACGAGCGCCCGTTCCGCGTGCGCGACGTCTTCCAGTTCGGCCGCACGGGCACTCCGGAGACGGACGAAGAGGCTGCCGACGAGGAGGCCGCGCCGGAGGAGGGCGCCGACGAGGAGACCGCGCCCGAGGCGCTGACCATCCCGGCGGCCCGGGTGGGCCGGGCGGCCCGCCTGGACAACCACCACGTGCCCGACTGGTGGAACCCCGCCAAGGACATCACCCTCGCCGCGCCTACGGGCCAGGCGTGCCAGCACCCGAACCCCTACACCTTCCGGATCGAGTCGACGGGCGAGGTCGTCCCCCACTGGTGCCCGGACTGCAAGACCGACCTCACCCCGGACGTCCCGGAGGCCAAGCCCGCGCCGACGGCGCCCGCGCGCCCGCCCGGCAAGCCGTGCCAGCACCCGGAGCCGCACGAGGTCCGCAGCAAGGTCACCGGGCAGCTCGTCGCGTTCTGGTGCGCCGACTGCGAGACCCAGCTCGACGTCCCCGAGGACTACGACGAACTCACCGACGTTACCGAGGGGGACGGCGAGGATGGCGACGGGGGAGAGGACGGCCAGCCCGTTGACGAGGTCCCGCCCTCGATCCGTAGACGCTGGGGGCAGGGCCTCCGGGGCACCGGTGGCAAGTCCTACAGCCGCCCCGTCTACGGCAAGGACTCCGCGGAGCAGAAGAAGGCTCTGATCGAGGTCTGGGGCCAGATGCCCCGCAAGACCCGGCACCTGCTCTACAACGGCAGCGCGCTCGGGGGCGGCTTCTACCTCGGCGTCCCGCAGTTCTTCACCGCAGAGGTCGCCTACCTGGTCGACACCTACGGCTCCTGGACGGACTTCTACGTCTGCGTCTGGTACGGCGTCGCGGTCGCCATCTGGGTCCTGGACTACCGCACCCGTGGCTGGTTCCCGGTCTTCGCCTGGGCCACCCGCATCCCGCTCGTCTCGATGATCGTCGGCGTGCTGCTGTACGGCAACCCGGCCGCCTGACCACCCACCCCCTGAACGGAAAGCAGCATGAGCAGCAGCCTGATCCCCGCTTTCGGCGCCGCCGGCCTCGCCCTCGGCCTGACCGGCTTCCTTTGGTTCGGCACCTCCAGCGGTGGCAAGGTCAAGCCGCTCGGCTGGTGGTGGACCCTGTTCCTGGCCATGGTCGCCGGTGCCTCGTACAAGGCGGCAGGGCCGCCGTTCGACCTCGTGTCCAGCTTCGTCAACGACTTGCTCGGCCTGTTCGGTGACGTCATTCCCGGCACCACCATGGCGGGCATCGCCCTGTTCCTCACCGGCGTGATCCTCTACAAGAAGCTCACGACCCGGCAGGTGGCCGTGATCGGCATCATCTACTGGTACGTCGCCTCCGGCGCGGGCGGAGGGTTCTCCCTCGTCGCCGAGAAGATCGACACGATCATGCAGAGCTTCGCCTGATGGCCGCGCACCTCCACGTCGTCCCCGCCCCCGAGCCCGAGGTGCCGGGGGCGGGGGAGCGGCCTGTCCTGGTCCCCGCCCCGGCCGCGGCCGTCATCGCGCCCCGCCGGGCGCGCGAGCCGGACGCCGGCCGCGACCAGCACGACGACGAGCCCGACGAGAGCGCAGCCCACGGCCCGGACGAGGCCGACGAGGACCACGTCCAGGACCACGACGACGAGGCGGGAGAGTACGACGACGAGGACGACGCGGGGGAGTACGACGAGGACGAGGAGGCGCCGGCGAGGCGCGGCTACATGACGGTCCCGGACCTCCGTCCGTACGTCGACCCGCGCCCCCTCCGCGAGCTTGGCCCCCTCGCCGTGGAGGTCGGGAGGACCGCCGGCCCCCCGCTGCTGCGCGCGGTCGGCAGGCTCCTGCGCGACCTGGGCCGGATGCTCTCGTGGTACGGCCGGGGGATCGGCGTGCTCCTGGTCCTCCTCGCCGGATGGCTGTCCGGCAGGTACGGCAAGCGCGGCAGTCTCGGAGCGCGCTTCGCTGGGGTGGCCTTCCTCGTGTACGCCGTCGTCAGGCTGTCCATCCAGTACCCCTACGCGCCATGGATCGCCTGCTTCCTGGCGCTCGCGGCCACCGTCGCGGCCTCCATGGGTGCCATCGAGATTCCCGTGAGCAAGCCCACGAAGAAGGAGTCCGGCAAGGGGAAGGGGTCCAAGGGCAAGGCCGACCAGGCCCCCGCGCAGGACAAGACCGCCCCGGCCGAGGACTCCCCGGAGGACGCCGACGAGGTTTCCAAGGACAAGCCGGCCGAGGCTCCCCGCGCGGCCTGGGCGGCCCGCCTGTTCCGTCGCTCGGCAGCCCCTGCCGAGGCCCCCGCCGAACTCCTCGACGGCACCCCCGACGAGGACGACGAGGAGGGGCCGGAGGAGTCCCCCGAGGACATCGAGGAGGAACCCCCGGCGGCCCCCCTGGAGGACCCCCTGACCGCCCTCCTGCGGGACGCGATCGGGGGCGAGAACGGGGTGCACCTGGAGGACCTCCGCCCCCTCATGCGGAAGGGCCTCCCCGGCCTCTCCCAGGCCACCGACAAGGAGCTGCGGGAGCACCTCATCCAGGCCGGCTACAACCCCACCCGTAAGTTCCGCGCCAGGGGGGTCGCCGGGCGGGCCGGAGTGCACCGCACAGACCTCCCTCCCCTCCCCTCCCCAGAGGGGACCCCAGGAGCGGCCGGTGACCACTCTCCACCCACTCTCCACCCCTCCCGACCTGCGAACTCTCCGGGGAGCGGAGAGCAACGGAGAGAGGCCGGAGAGAGGCCGGAGAGGTGGACAGCGGAGGAGAAGGCACGCGGGTTCCGGTCCGTCCCGGACCCCGAGCGGGGGCCGTCCGCGTCGAGGATCGAGCCCTGGCGGGGCTGACCCACGGTGGTCGATCGGCAGCAGCACGTAGCAGTGGATCAGAGAGGTGGGCCATGATGGGGGTGATCGGATTCAAGGGAGGGGCGGTTATGAGCCACGACCAGCGCGCACACCCGGCACAGTGCTGCTGCTGCGCCCGCGCCGCAGCGGCACAGGCCGCGGCCGAGGAGCGCGAGCCGTTCCGCCTGGCCGACCTCGCCGACGTCCCCCGGAACCAGTGGATCGGCGGCGGGATCATGCTCCTCGTGGTCGTCGTCCTGATCCTGGTCCGCCACACGTAGGCCCTCCGCCCCGGGAGCCGCGCACGGTCCGCTGTGCGCGGCTCTCGCGCGTCCGAGGCCAGATACGCTCCCGGCCCCCACGGTAGGTGGAGCTGAACCGGGGACGACGAAGGGGCCGCGCACCCCCCGGTGCGCGGCCCCTTCCGGCTCGTCCCCCGCCGGTCCTCAGCCCCGGATGAGCGGGGCGCCGGCGGCCTTGACGATCCTGCCGACGTGGTTCCGGTCGTACGGGACGTGTTCCGCGATCACGCCAGGGCCCAAGGTGCGCGCGCTGTAGTTCCTGACGATCGCCTCGTGGAGGGGTCCACGGGCGTCCTCGACCTTGCCCTCGGCCTTCCTGTACGCCGCCGTCAGCTTGTCCAGCTCGGCCAGAGCAGCGGCCTGAGTCGCTTCGTCGTACTCCGGGGCCGGCGCCGCGTTCGGTCCGCGCAGCGGCGGCACCCCGGCAGCCTTGCCGAGTCGGCCGACGTGGTTGCGGTCGTAGGGGGTGTGGTCCGCGAGAACACCGGGGGGTGCACTGCGCGCCCGGAGGTGCTTGACGATGGCCTCATGCAGGGGCGTGCGGGCCTTTTCGAGGTTGTCCTCAGCCTTGGTGAACGCCTTGGTCAGCCGTTCCAACTCGGCCGCTGCGGCTTTCGCTGCCGCCTCGTCTGCGGGTGCGGGGTCGTGGGTCGCCATGTCGGCAGTGTGTCACATCAGGTTGCAACCTGGTACCGCTTCCGCGTGTCGCACGCCCCCTCACATTGCAACTTGACATCGCAACATGAGGATGCAACGCTATGTGTGTTGGGTGGGTGAACAGCCCACCCCCGCACCGAGGAGGACCCCATGGCCCAGACGCTCGCCGAGATCGCAGCCGACATGACCCCCCGCATGACCGAGGCCGTCGTCTTCTGGGGCGACCGCAACCCCCAGGGCAGCGCCGCCCGCACCAACCTGGGCCGGGGAGGCGGCACCCACGGAGCCGTCCACCGCCGCGGCCTCATCGCCGAGGGCCACGACGAGCGCGGGGGCACCGGCTACTTCCTCAGCCCCCTCGGCTGGGCCCTCTACACCCACCTCACCGGCAAGCCTCGCCCCGCCGACACCGGCCGCCTGACCCCGGCGGAAGCGCTCGCGGAGGCGTACGGCACCGATACCGCCGAGGCGCCGGCCGCTCCCCCGGCCGCGCGCCGCTACCTCGCGGACTACGCGACCACCCTCGACGGGGAGCGGCGCGTCCAGCGCATCACGGTGACCCTGGAGGGCGAGACCACCCCGGTCCTGGACGAGGAGCTGGCCTACGACCCGCAGCGCAACGCCGCCCGCGCGCTGGAGGCCCTGGGTTGGACGATCACAGGCATGGAGACGTACGGCGGCCCGTGCCTGTTCCGGGCCTGGGTCACCCCCTCCACCGTCCAGGCCGCCCCGCTCCTCATGCCCGACCAGGCGCGCGGCATCGTGATGCAGGTCCACGCCGACGCGAACGACTTCCGGACCGTCGAGGACGCGACCGGCAAGCTCCTGGGCTACACCTTCCGCTCCACCACCACCCCGGCCACCCGGTACGGGTTCATCACCCTCGACCGCACGTTCTCCATGGCCCTGGAGCCCACCCGGGAGGACGCCGCCGCGACGCTGCCGACCGCCGTCCTGTCCGACGAGCGGCACGCCAACCGCCGGGACCCCGCCGCCCAGCGCGCCGCCGCCCTGGCCGAACAGCGGGCGAAGGCCACCGCCGCCCGCGCCACCTACCGCGCGACGATGGACGACCGCAGCGCCGCCGAGGCACACCGCCACGGCGCCACCTTGCCCCCGGCGACCGTCGACCGCATCGCGGAGCGCATGGCCGAGCCCGGCCAGCCCGGCCCCTTCAAGCCCGGCGACTTGATCGTGTGCGCGGACGGCAAGGTGCGCACTGTCTCCGCCATGGCCCCGGAGTTCGCCGGCGAACCGCTGCGCGTGATCGTGGAGGGCGGCGCCCAGTGGATCGCGAGCGAGTGCGAGCACGCCCGGGAGCTGGAACTGCACGCCCCCGAGGGCTGCACCGGCCCCCGTGCCCTGTGCGGCTACGCCGACCACCTCGCCCCGGCCCGCCAGGACGGCACCCTCGACGTCCACGAGCGCACCCCGGGCACCATGGGCCACTGCCCCGGCAGCCTCCTGACCCCGCGCGCCCACCGCGAGGAGCTGACCCGCCGCCACACCACCGCGTTCAGCTACAACCCGCCGCTCCCGAACTTCCTCGCCACCACGGCCAAGGCCGGTGACGTCGTGGAGCTGGACGGCGAGACGTTCACCGTGACGGACTGCCAGCCGCACGAGCACAACCCGCACTTCGTGAGCCTGGTCCTGGACGGGTGCGCCTACCCGGTCCAGTTCGAGGTGAGCGACCGGATCACCTTCCGGCGCCGTGTCCGACGCCACGATGTCCGCTGCCAGGAGTGCGGGGTGTACGTGGTGGAGTCCAGTGACGAGGCAGCGGACGGCGTCCCGTTCCAGCGCCTTTGCGGGGTGTGCGACCACCCGGACGCCCTCAACCCGGAGCACCGCGCCGCCGTCCTGGAGGAGGCCGTCGCCCGCATCACCGCCCGCGCCGCGTACGCCTCCTCCGCCGTTTTCCAGCCCGTGGGTGCCCCCGACCGTGACCGGCCGGTCGGCTGGACCTTCCGCACCGGCTACGGCACCCAGGCCGCTTACGGGTGGGTGACCGCGTACGGGCGCCTGATCTCCCAGGTGGGCACGGAGTACCGGTGGCAGTCCGAGCGCGCCGTCCTCGACCACCACGAGGCCGGCACCCTGGCCCCCACGAGCCACGACCTGATGCCCGCGCTCGCCGAGCGCCCGGTCGCGGAGATCCGCCGGGGCCTGGACGCCCTGCGTGCGAGCGACAGCACCCCGCACGAGAACGCCCCGGCCCGGAGGGTCGTGGAGGGCGTGATCGTCCAGCACGACGGCGCCACGGAGGGATGCGTGCCCCGCGACGTCGAGCACCCGGACGTGCTCGCCGCGCGCCGCGCGCTCGCCGGCCTCGCCGCCGCGCGCCTGACGGACCACCACGACGTCTCCGAGCCGACCGAGGAGGGGCAGGACGTACGCGGGTACATGGTCAACCCGCGCGGACAGGGCCGGGTGGCCATCTACTGGCTGGAGGGCGGGGCGATCATCCGCCGGGACACGCCGCTGCACGGCGCGGCCCTGGACTGCCTGGAGGACCGGATGCGCCGGCAGGGCTGGGAGACGGAGCGCATGGGCCGGTCCGCCTCGTGCCTGTTCGCCCACGTGCCGGACGCGCAGCGCCAGGGGTGACACCCCGGCCCCGGTAGCCGCCCAGGACGCCCCGCCCCGCCCGAGGACCGGGGCGTCCCGTCGTTGCGGCCGGCGCCTCGTGACCCGCAGGGGTGAAGGTGGTCCACGGACCTCCTTGCACCTTGACATTGCAACCTCATGTTGCAACACTATGGGTATCGGGACGGACGAACGGACCGCCCCACAAACCCAGGAGGACACCATGGCCGCCACCACCGCCACCGCCCAGTACGCCCCGGCCCAGGTCGGCAACGGCCGGACCGCCCACAAGACGGACGCCGAGCAGTTCAGGACGGACACCCTGTGCGAGCGGACGGTGTCCCGGGTCCTGACAACCGCCGAGGCCACCAAGATGAAGGAGTGCGTCGCCTGCAACCGGATCGCCGAGGAGCGCGCCGCCGCCCCGACCGAGCAGGTCGAGGAGACCCCGGCCGCCGAGGTTGAGACCCTGGAGGTCGAGGAGACCGAGGCGCCGGCCGCCGAGGAGCCCGCCGTCCCGGCCACCGCCGAGGAGGCCCCGGAGGTGGACGAGGTCGAGCCCGTCGTCGCCGAGCTGGTCCAGGTCGAGGCGCCCGCCCAGGTGGAGGACGCCCCGGAGGCGGACGACATCGAGCCCGCCCCGGCCGCGCTGGTCCAGGTGACCGCGTACACCGCCGCCGTGGAGGTCCTGCACGCCAACGGCCAGGACAACGACGAGCGGGTCCTGACCCTGGACGCGGACGCCGTGGTGGAGACCGTGGCCAAGATGCGCCGGATGTCCCGCTGGAACGCCGCGCAGGAGCGGTTCACGGTGAACAAGGTGGCCGTGATCGTCGCCCGGGACGCCCAGGGCGAGCGGGTGTGGGTGCGCGGAGAGGCCGCCCCGATCCGGGTGGACTTCACCGGCGCCCCGATCGCGGAGGACGCCCCCGCCGAGGCCGGCACCGTGGACATGGCCGCCGTCCTGGCCGCCACCCGGCCGCTGCGCCGCCGCGCGGAGGTCCAGCGCGTCATCGACAACCGCACCAACGCCATGGCCCAGAGCGCCCCGGCCGCGACCCCGGTCCAGGAGCCCGCCCCGGCCCCCGTGGTCGAGGAGACCCCGGAGCCCGCCCCGATCGAGGAGGACGTCACCTACGACGCCCCGCAGTGGCGCACGCTCAAGGGCCTGGAGGCACCGTTCCAGCTCTACGGCACCCGGTCGGGCAAGTGGTTCCGCCCCTCCGGCGACCGCAAGCAGTGCACCGGGGACCCGCTGGACATCGTCCGCACCTGGGTTGCGACCGGCGCCCGCTACGCCCAGGACGCGGCCGGCGACACGCACAGCCTCGGTGGCACGGCCACCCGCTACTGGATCGCCACCCCCACCGCCTGACCACCCGGCACCGCCACGGACGCCCCGCCTCGCCCGCCGAGGACGGGGCGACCGGCCGTTCAGGGGTGTTCAGAGGTGTTCAGCGAACACCGGCGAACAGTGCCGAACACCGCACCGGTGACGCCCGGATGACCCGCCCGGGTGAAAGGCCCCGCACCCCCTTCTTGCAACTTGACGTTGCATCCTCATGTTGCAACACTATGGGTATCGGGAAGGGCGAGGGGCCTGGACCAGACGGAAGGACGACGGGATGAACAGCACCGCCAAGACCGCGCAGATGATGGCCCGCCTCGCCGACGCCGAGACCGCCGCGAAGGTCGCCGGCCGCGAGGAGACCCGCACCGCCACCCGCGCCGACCGCGCCGCCGCCCGCCTGACCGCCGCCCGCACCGCCGCCGCCACGGCCCGCCGCGAGCTGCGCACCGCGATCCGCACCGGCAAGGGCCAGGCCGCCGCCGAGCGCCGCGTGGAGCGTCTGACCGCCCGCTGCGCCACCCTGGCCACCGTCGCCCAGGACGCCAAGGCCGAGGCCACCGCCGCCCGCCGCGCCGCGCGCACCGCGACCCGCCGCCTGGACACCCTCGCCCGCCGCGCCGCCCGCAGCGCCGCCCACACCGTGAGCGAGATCGCCGAGCGCCTGGGCCGCACCGCCCTGACCGCCGCCCCGGCCGCCGACCCGGTCCTGCCCGCCGAGGAGCTGCCCGCCGTCGAGGAGATCGAGGAGCACGCCGACCGCTTCGCGGAGCTGGACGCGAAGGCCAAGACCTACGCGAAGGCCGCCGACGCCGAGAAGAAGTGGCTGCGACAGATCCCGGTGGGCACCTTCGGCCGCGTGACCGTCGCCCGCACCCCCGGCGGCAGCGTCCTGGACGGCGACCAGGTCGCCCTGGACTACGCGGACCAGGGCCTGATCCCGCCGCGTAAGGGCCGGAAGGACACGTTCAAGGTCGCCGTGGCCGCCGCCCCGGCCCCCCTGGTCCTCGCCCCCGCCGCCTGACCCACCCCGTCCGGCCGGGCCCCGCACCGGGGCCCGGTCCCCCCACCCTCCGGAGAGGACACCCGCCATGACGACCCAGACCTTCACCTTCCCGTCCGGCGCCACCGTGGAGCTGCCCCAGGGCATGACCGTGTGCCAGAGCCCGCAGACCGTCACCTACGACTGCGCGCGGGTGGTGCCGGTGGCCAAGACTCCCGCCGGACGGTCGGTGTTCACCTCCTTCTCCTGCGCCGCCTACTCCCGCGCAGCCGACGTCCTGAGCCAGCGCAAGGAGGTGGCCGAGCGCGAGCGTTACGTGCACCTCGCGGCGAGCAGGGGCCGGCGAACCGACCGGCTGGAGGAGTACCGGGACCACCACGCCCGGGTCCTCGACCGGACGCTCGCGGAGTACGCGCGCGACCCGGCCCCCTGTACCTGCGCCTGACCCACCCCGGCCGGGCGCCCCACCGCGCCCGGCCCTCACCCCGAGGAACGGAGAGCCCCCGATGTCGCACCTGCCCCGCACGATCCCGGCCGCCGCGCTGGACAGCCTGACCGCCGCCCTGGCCGCTGCCGGTCTGGAACTGGGCCCGATCAAGCCCGGTACCCGGGTCACCCGCACCGTCCAGCACGCGGGCGCCTGCTGGGAGCTGACGTACATGGGCGCCCGGTACGGGTGGCGCCTCGTCGGCCCCGGCGCGGAGCATGGCGTCGGCGTGCTGGACGGCGAGGAGGCCGCGGAGCGCATCACCGCCCCGCCGGCCGTGGAGCTCCCGGCCCGCACGGTCCACGTGCGTATCGGCACCCACCGCACGGCCTACCACCCGGACTCCGCCTGCCCGGCCTTGAACGGCAAGCCCGAGATGTACCGGGGCCAGGAGGTCATGCCCGAGCACCATGCGCAGGCGCGCGGCCTGGTCCTGTGCGGCCAATGCGACGCCCTCCTGACCACCGTCCCCCGCACGTACGCCGGAGTGCCCGTGCCGGCGATGGTGCGCGGGTCCTGGACCGCCCCGCTCGCGGACGGGTGGCGCCTGGGCGTCCGCTCGACCCTCGCCGCCTCCTGACCACCCCACACCCCCACCGCCGAGAGGACCCACCATGGTTGCCGCCCTGTACTCCGTGAGCGCCGTCCGGATCGAGAACGGCGAGCGCGCCGCCCTGCTGCGCTTCGACACCACCACCGCGCTCCCGGACCTGCCGGAGCTGCTGGCCGCGTACGCCGCCCACTACGCGGACCAGGACGACGTCCTGGTGGACGTGTCCGCCGCCCCCGCCGCCTGACCCGCCCCGGGCCGGGCGTCCCCTCCGCCCGGCCCTTCCGGCACGCACCCCCATGTCGCAACTTGACGTTGCAACATGAGGGTGCAACCATGTGTGTGGAGGGAGGCACCGAGCCCCCCGGAACCAGGAGCAGCGCCATGACGACGTACATCGACGCCCGTTACGTGTCCGCCGAGCTCAAGCGCCAGCTGACCGCCGCCTTCCCCGGCGCGAAGTTCTCCGTCCGCCGGGGGAAGGGCACCGGGTCCGCGAGCATCGACGTGACGTGGACGGACGGCCCGTCCGACACCGACGTCGCCGCCATCGCCCGCCCCATGCAGGGGTCCTCCTGGAACGGCTACGACGAGCGTTACGAGTCGACCGGCAACGAGGTGACCGTCACCATCGACGGCAAGCGCGTCACCGGGAAGCCCGTGGTCGACCACATGAGCCTCCACCAGGAGGTGTCCGACGAGGCGCGCGCCGAGGCCCTGGCCCTGTGGAAGGCCGCCAACGGCGAGGACACCGACACCCAGGCCACGAACGGCGGCTTCACCTGCGAAGGCGAGTTCATCGGCGGGTCCTGGGGTGTGAACCAGGTGCTCGACATTGCCCGGAAGGTGGTCCTGCCGCGCCGCTGGAAGGCCGCCCAAGAGGCCGCGGCCGTTGCCGCCCCGGAGCCCGCCGCCCCGGCCGAGCCCGCCCCCGCCGCGCTGTTCGGCCCCGGCATCGACGCGACCCACACCGAGGAGGAGGGCATCGTCGTGCGCGGCACCCGCCGGGGCGACGGGTCCGCGCCCGTGCTGCGCGACCAGGGTCTGAAGTGGCACCGGAAGGAGGGGTACTGGTACCTCCCCGGCACCCGGGGCGCGGCCGGCGCCGAGCGGCTGGACGCAGTCCGCGACGCGCTCCGCGCGGCCGGCCTGTTCCCGGCCCCGACGGGGGTCCTCGAGGCGGCGCCCGCCGCCGACCCGGCCGAGGAGGCGCCCGCCGTCGAGGAGGTCGCCAGCGACGCCCCGGCCGAGGAGCCGGGCAACGGCCTGGAGGCTGGGGCGCACCGGATCACGAACACCGGGGAGGGCATCGACGGGCCCGGCAGCGCGTACGCGTTCCGGTGCCTGGTGTGCGACAAGCGGGCCCGCCTCGTGGAGTTCGGGGACTTCCCGTGCACCGACGAGGCGGAGGACGCCTACCTGCTGGAGGTGGCCGCGCGCCTGCTGGACGACGTCGGCCTCCGGGGCGCGGACGTGTTCCACGTGATCGGTGGCCCGGAGGACACGGCCCCGCTGCAGAGCCGCGCGGAGGCGACCCGGTTCCTGGCCGCTCAGCTCCAGTTCGGGGCCACGCATCACTGGTACGAGGGGGAGCTGAGGCTGGCCCGGGGTGGCAGGACGGCGGCCTACATCAAGCCCGCCCCGGCCCCGCAGCCCTGCGACCAGCGGGCGCCGGAGACGTACCGGGGCGTGCCCGTGCCGGCGCACGTGGCCGGTGCCTGGGGTGAGCAGGGGGCGGGGGCCGCGTGGCGTGAGGGGGTGGACGCGGCCCTGACGTTCGCGGTCCTGGCCCGCGCCGCCAACTGACCCCACCCGACACTCCGAAGCACCACGTTGCAACTTGACGTTGCAACGTGGTGTTGTCATTATGTGGGGGTGAGGACGCGCACCGCGCCCCCGCCCCCACCTGCGAAGGAGCCCCCGTGGCACTGATGACCGCCCCCACCACCCCGACCGTGGCCATCGCCCGCGAGCTGCGCCGCCTCGGCCTGGCCCAGGGCGCCGGGAAGGACTTCCGGGTCACCGGCCACTACGTCAACGGGGAGCGCAGCCACACCTACGTGCTGCTGCTCACCCGGCACGCGCAGGAGGTCGTCACCGCGAACGCGGACCTGATCGAGGAGCGCATCGGCGAGGGCCCGTTCCCGTTCCGGGTGTCCGTCCGGTACTTCGGCACCGACCGGCCGACCGCGAGCATCGCCAACGCGGGCGACCGCGTCCGGGAGACCCCGGCCGCCGCCGAGGAGCCCGCCCCGGCCGTCGAGGAGGCGCCGGCCGCCGCGCCCGCCGCCCCGGCCGCCCAGTTCCGCACCGGCGACATCGTGGCCGTGGACGGGCGCCCCGGCGACTGGGAGCTGATGACCCCGGCCGGGGATGCCTGGGAGGTCGAGCCCGCCCAGGACGGGGACCGGGAGCGCACCATCGTCCCGGCCGCCGCGCTGCGCCCCCTCGCCGATGCCCCGCACGTCCGCCGGGGTGACCTGGTGATGCAGAACTACGCGGAGCAGTGGCAGGCCGCCGTGGTGGGCAACGTGTACCGCCTCGGCCGGTGGGTCGCGGTCAAGGCCCACCCCGCCACCGAGCACGCCCCGGCCTGGACTCAGTTGGACGACGTGGAGAGCCTGGTCGTGGTCACCGCCGAGCAGGTGGAGAGCGCCGTCCGGCTGGACGTGGTGGCCGGCGACCACCGGGGCCGGATCATCCAGGCCGTGGTCACCCGCCACGCGGGGAAGTTCCGGGTGACGTGCTCGTGCAAGGACGGCCTTGAGGTGTGCCGGACCGGCCGTCAGGTCGGATGGTGCAGCAGCCTGGAGGCCGCCCGGGAGCTGTGGGAGTGGCACGCCGCCGGGAGCGTGGGCCCGGCCCCGGCCGACCGCCTGCCCGCGCCTGCCGCCCCCGCACCCCTCCCGGTGAGCGAGACCCCCGGGGAGGAGCTGCCGACCCCGCACGCCCCCGCCGAGCCGGTCCCGGCCGTCGACTACCGGGAGCGGTACCGGCAGGAGGAGCAGGCGAAGGCCCTGGGGTGGTCCACCCGGCACGCGGACGCCGTCCGCTGGGCCGCGGCCGGGGAGCTGCTGCGCGCCGAGGACGGCAGCGCGCGCCGTGTGGCCCCCGGCAGGGCCGGGCGCAGGGTGGCCGCGGCCCTCCTGCCCCCGCTGGTCGCGGCCGGGTTCCTCGCCGACGTCGAGCGGGACGGCGTGACCGGCGTCGAGCCGACCCCGGACGGCCGCCGCGCCCTGCTGGTGTGGGACCTCCACCGGCCGGAGCCCGTGGAGCGCCCGCGCAAGAAGGAGGGTCTGCCGCTGCAACCCCTGCGGGGTGGACAGGAGGCCGCGCGCCGCTCGGCAGCGTTCCGGGCCGACGAGCAGCGGCGCCGGGTGGAGCGGGAGCGCTGGTACGCGGAGTTCGAGCAGCGGCAGGCCGCCGAGGCGTGGGAGGACCGGCTGTGGGACGCCTGGGCGCGCGTCGCCGGCATCACATACCGACTCGGTCGTAAGCGGCCCCCGGGGTGGGCCCCGACCGACGAGGAGGCCCGCCTCCACGGCCTGGATGCGGAGGTCGTCGCGGCACTGCGCGCGGAGGCGCCGGCCGCCGTCGAGGACGAGGGCCACCCGGCGGACGGGGAGCACCCCCGGCGCCACCCCGACACGCCCCACACATCCCCACGTTGCAACTTGACGTTGCAACGTGGGAGTGCAAATATCGGGGTGTCGGGGAGGGCAGACAGCCCGACCAGGAAGGGGAACGGCCATGAGCCGCACGATCCGGATTACCGGCACCGAGGACGCCGTCGCGACGACCGCCCCGGCCGCGCCCGCCGACGCGGAGGAGATCACCACCGACCCGGCGGGGGTCCCGCACCGCGCGCACGGCGCGTGCACCGCGACGTGGCGCCGGGTGCCGGTGAGCCGCAACCGCCCGGAGCTGGGCACCGCGACGGAGTTCGGACACAAGGAGTGCCGCGAGCCCGCCGCCGTCGACCGGTTCGTCCAGGTCGCCCAGAGCGGCCGGTACCGCCCCGTCTACGCCTGCCCGGCCCACGCCCGCAGCTGACCCGCCGGGCCCCGCCGCTCCCCCACCGGGGAGGGCGCCGGGCTCCCGCCCACCACCACCAGCAGCCACCCGGAGGACGACATGCGCACCGTGACCGCCCACACCCTGTCCCAGTTCACCGGCCCCGCCGGCACCGCCGGCCTGTCCTTCCGCGACGTAACGGTTCTCCTGGTGCGCATGACCGCCGCCCAAGTCCAGGGATGGAAGTGGATCGGCGACGAGTGGGCGGGCGAGGACCCCGTGGAGGGCTACGAGGTCCGCGACACCACCGGCGCCCTCCTCGGGGCGGTCCTGCCGATGGGCCACCGCGCGACCCGCCTGCACGCGGAGTTCTACGACCCGCAGGTGGACGACTTCTTCCCGGCCGGGGAGACGAACGCCGCCGTCATGACCCAGGGCATTGCCCGCGTCATCGACGCCCGCACCCGCCACGTCGGCACCGTCCCGGCCGGGGGCGGCTTCGACCTGGACGAGCCCCGCTACGTCCACCCCTGCTGGATCGGCACCTGCCCGCCGGACTGCCCGCTGTGTGACTGCGGCTGGTGGGAGCGCCAGGGCGCCCGCCCCCGCCGCCTCCAGCCCGCCAGGAGCTAACCCGCCCCGCCCTCCACGCCGGGCGCCCCCGCGCCCGGCCCCCCACACCGCACCGCCAGGAGGACCCGTGTTCCGAGAGACCATCCAGCACTCCACCGGAGTCACCGAGGGCACCGCGAGCGAGCAGCACGCCACGATGCTGCTGACCTCCGCCGTCCGCCGGGGCTACGACGTCGAGTTCACCCCGGCCGGGGGCGCGCTCATCACCTGGACCCGCCGCCTGTTCGGCGCCACCGAGAACGGCGTCGTCCGCGCAGAGAGGTCCATCAGCCTGGAGCCGCTCATGCCGGTCGGCGCCCTGTCCGCGACGACCCGCATTGACCTGGACCTGGTCGCCGGCGACCCTCGCGCCCGGTACGCGGAGAACGACGGCCGCCGGGTAATCGCTGGCCTCACGTGGGAGATCCCCGCATTCACCACCGCACGCCTCCGCGCCCGGGGCCTGGTGGTCGAGGACGGGGACCGGCTCCGCCTGTCCCTGACGGCCCGCCTGGGGCTCCTCGCCCAGGCTCACCGCACCCGCACAACCGACCCGCGCGGCTGGTACCGGCCGTCCGCCGGCGACCCGTACGGCGCGGCCGGGCTCAACCGCCCCGGCGGCCGGGCCGGGATGCTCCGGGACGGCAGCAGCTCGGCGACGTGCGCGTGCGGCGCCCTGTCCGGGTGGGGCGGGGACCGGGACGAGGCCCGTCGACTGACGCGCGATCACCGGCGCGCCGTCGCGACCTCGTTCGTTGCCGAGCACCTCGCCCGCGTCCCGGCCCCGGCCCGGTGCAACTGCGGCGGATGCGCGGAGTGCATGACCGGCTGACCCCCTAGTAACCGTCCCGCCAACGTCACCCGCGTGCCCTTTGTTGCAACTTGACGTTGCAACATAAGGATGCAAGTATCGAGACATGAGGGAGGGGCACACAGCCCGCCCCGGAAAGGACCGCCATGACCATCACCGCCACCGCCCGCGACGCCGCCACCCGCGCCCGCGCCCTGGCCTACGTCGTCCTTAGCCGCACCCCCCTCCACCGCGCCCAGGACGTGCTGATGCAGATGGTGACGCTGCTGGACACCGCCGCCGACGCGTTCGAGACCGAGGACGCCCCGGTCATGGACGGCATCACGATCACCAACACCACCCCCTTCGACGCCGCGATGGCCCTCCTGGAGTGCCAGGCCCTGGCCGAGGACAACCCGGCCGCCGGCATCGCGGACGCGGTCTTCTACTACGTCACCGCCCCCATCGGCCGCCGCCCGGTGGAGCTGCCCGCGCTCAACCCGGTGAGCCCGCAGCTCGCCCGGCAGGAGATCAGCCTCCTGACCCGCATCGCCCTGGCCGTCCACGACCTGGACGCCAGCAGCCCCGCCGACGAGACCACCCGCATCGCGTACCTGAGCGTCCTGGTGGACCTGCACCGCCAGTTCGCCCGCCTCGCGGCCACCGTCGCCGTGGACAACGCCCGCCCCTGCAACCGCCGCTGACCCCCCCCCGGGCTGCCCCACCCCGGGGCGGCCCGCCCCCGCCACCGCAGAACGGAGCAGGACCATGCGCACCTACGCCACCGCCCAGCACACCGGCACCGACCCCGGCCAGTGCGACGCCACCGCCGTCCGCACCGCCCCGGACGGAACCCGCGCGTACGTCCTCCTGGACGGCATCGGCCGCCGCGAGTCGACGCACCGCTGGGCCCTCGGCGCCGCCCGCCAGATCGCCGGCACCGCCGCCCGCCTCGGGGACGCGGAGGCCGGTCTGCGGAAGGTCTACAACCTGTGCCGGGAGGACGCCATCCATTACGGCTCCCGCCACAAGGCCGCGGCCGTGGTCGCCGTCAGGGCCCCCGGTAAGCCCCTGACGGTGGCCTGGTGCGGCGACTCCCGCGCGTACCTGCTGGAGCGCGGGATCGCGGTGCGCCTCACCGACGACCACAACAAGCGCCGCGTGTACCCGCCCACCGCCACCTATCCGTACGGCGGCGACCGGAACCACATCACCTCCTGCCTCGGCGCGGAGGCCACCGACGAGGACGTGACCAACCGCTACGGCCACCCCGCGATCGAGACTCGCACGCGGGAGATCACCGGCCCTTGCCGCCTGCTGCTCGCCTCGGACGGCGCGTACGAGCCCCACGAGGACGCCGGGCACTGCCTCTACACCGAGTGCGACGGCGACGACCTGATCCCCACCGTGCGGGACCTGGTGAACCTCGCCGTGGACACCGCCGTCAAGACCAGCCGCGCCCTGGACCCGAACCGGGTCTACGCGGACAACGCGACCGCCCTCCTAGCCGACCTGCGCCCCTGACCCCTTGTCCGGACAGTGTCCGGGCCTGTCCGCCCCCAGGACGGACAGGCCCGGTCACCCGCCCGAGCACCATGGACGAAAGGCGCCACGCATGGCAACGATCAAGATCAGCCACACCCCGGAAGACGGCACCCTGGTGGACGGCGACACCGTCAAGGGTGACGGCACCGGCGACATCCTGAAGCGCTACGGCTTCACCTGGTTCCGCTCCCTCCGGCAGTACGGCCACCGCAACAGCCGCGACCGCGCCCCGCGCGTCGTCGCCATGGAGGCCGCGGCCGAGGAGCTGCGCGCCGCCGGCCACACGGTCACCGTCGAGATCGCCGAGGAGGTCCGCCCCAACGACGTCGTGCGCGCCGACAAGCACGAGCGCCTGGAGGACCGCCGCGAGGCCCTGACCGCCAAGGGGGACAAGCTCACCCAGGAGGCCGAGGCCCTGAGGCGCCGGTCCGACGCCATGGTCGAGCACCTCCCGCTGGGACAGCCGGTCATGCCCGGCCCGCGCGGGCGCGCGCACCGCCGCCTCCTCGACCGCAGCATCGACACCGCGATCCGCTCGGCCCACACCGCCCAGGAGGCCGAGCGGATGCCCTCCCGGGTCGAGGGGTCCCGCCGCGCCGAGGCGTACAAGGAGCGCCCCGACGTCACCGCCCGCCGCGTTGACCGCCTGGAGACCGAGCTGCGCGCCCTGGACCGCCGCATGGCGAGCCTGTCCCTGTACCCGCAGACCGGCTCCGACGCGCTGCGCCGCCAGTACGAGGGAGAGCGCGCCGTCCTGGTCGAGCGGATCGCCGGCGACCGCGCCGTCCTCGACGCCGCCCGGGAGGCCGGGACGTTCGGCCGCTACTCCAAGGAGAGCGTCCACCGCGACGACCGGGTGAAGATCCGGGGCCAGTGGCGCACGGTCGCCCGCGCCAACGGCAAGACCGTGAGCGTGACGACCGGCTACTCCTGGACGGACCGCTACGGCTGGGAAGAGGTCAAGGACGTGCGCTGCCCCCACGTCCAGGACACCCCGGACAGCTGACCGGACCACGGGGCGGACGGTGCCCGGACACTGTCCGCCCCGGTTGTCCGGGGGTTGTCCTGAACAACTCCGAACAACTCCCGGGACACCCCCTGTCCGGACACTGTCCGCCCTGTCCCACCAGCAGGAACGCCCGCGCGCGGACACCCCGTCACCCTCCTGTTCCCTACCTGTCCGCCCCTGCCCGGACACCGAGTCCGGACCCGTGAAAGGACCCGAACGTGACCCTCCTGACCGTCGCCCTCCTGGCCGCTGCCTGGTGGTTCTGGAAGTGGCACCGCACCCGCACGAGGACCGGGGCCGGCGCCTCGGCCGCCGCTCGCGCCCGGCAGCTTCGGACCCCCCTGGTCCGCCTCGCCGACGCCGTCGGCATCGACACACGGGCCGGTCGGCAGGCACGCAACTGGAAGGCCGGAGCCGTGGGCGAGGAGCGCGCCGCCGCGCGCCTGGAGCCCCTCGTCAGGCAGGGCTGGACGCTGCGCTACGACCGCGCCCTCCCGCCCGGCGAGGGACCGGCCAACGTGGACGCCCTCGCGATCTCGCCCAACGGCGGCGTGTTCGTCCTGGACCCCAAGCTGTGGACCAGCCGCTACCCCGTGACCGTGCGCGTCGGCCGCGTGTGGCACGGGGACCAGGATGTCTCCGACCGCGTCACCAGCGCCCGGGACGAGGCCGCGGCCGTCGCGCGCGCCCTCGGCGTGCCGGTCGCCGCGATCGTCGCCGTCGAGGGCGCGCCCCTCGTCGGCCCCCACGGGCGGCCGGCGAGCGAGCTCGTGTTCCGGAACGTGCGCATCGTGCCGGCGGACGTGCTCCCGGCCGTCCTGCGGGAGGCCGCGCGCATCCCCGGGCAGCGGCGCGCCGCCGACCTGGTGGCCGCAGCCGACCGTGCGCTGCCGCCGTACACCCGCCGCTAACGGCGGCCTCCTCGCCCGCACCGCGCCCCACGCCCGGTGCGGGCTTCCCTGTGCCTGACCTGCCCGGACATCCCCGCAATGCAACTTGACATTGCAACCTCATGTTGCAAATATGGGTGTGTTGGAGCCCGCACCACCAGGCAGGGAGCAGCGCCATGGACTACCGCGAGACCACGGTCACCGTGTACGGCACGACCCGCACCGTGCGCACCGAGCGCACCGGCACCGTCCGCCAGATGGAGACCGCCCACACCCGCGCCGTCCGCGCCACCCTGGAGGAGCTGCACGCCGCCGGGAAGGGCAAGGCGCTGGCCGCGGCCAAGCGCGCCGCCCGCGACGCCGACGCGAAGGCCCGTAACCACCACAGCGGCCCGGACCTCATCGCCGCCCAGGACGCACACCGCGCCGTCGCCCGCATCGAGAAGCGCAAGTTCGAGGCCCCGTCCTTCCCCAACTTCAAGGCCATGACCCGCCCGCACCCCCCGGTGAAGTTCGACCTGGACCCCACCGACGCCCTGTTCGCCGACTGCCACGAGTTCATCGACCCCGACGCCCCGACCGAGGAGCCCCCGGCCGTCGAGGAGCCGCGCACCCCGATGGGCGCCCAGAACTTCCTGGCCTCCCTCCTCGCCTCCGTCCAGCCGCCCGCCCCCGTCGAGGAGCCGGCCGCCGAGGACCCCCTGGACCTGGAGGCGTTCCTGAACGACTTCTTCGACCCCGCCAAGTAGCCACCCCCGGGGCGGCCCACCGGCCGCCCCCGCCCGGCTAGCCTGACCCGACCGCACGACAACAAGGAGCTGACCATGGGAGCCCAGCAGGAGCCCACCGAGGCCATGGGCCAGTACCGGACGGAGATCCGGGGGGAGTCCTTCTACCTCACCGTCTCCGGCCCGACTGCCGAGTTCGCTCCGGAGCGCGTCGACCGTCACGTCCTCCGAATCCCCGTCGACCACGCCCCCCACATCCTGGCCGCGCTGGACCAGGTGACCGCACACAAGGGCTGGACGGGCTGGACCGGCATCCCCCGCACGGACGCACTCACCGTTGGTCGCGTCGGGGACGTTCTCGAACTGCGCCTTCCGGGGGCCGTCTACGCCCAGTCCTGGGACGACGAGGGCGGACGCGACACGTCCATCTCCACGGAGATCGCATACGCCGACGTCGCCCACCTCCACGCGCTGCTCACCCTGCACACCTGACCCGCAGTAGCCCGACTCCCGAGGGCCCGCACGCGCACACAGTCGTGTGCGGGCCCCTTGCCATCCCACAGGACGGCCACCCCCGCCGCGGCCTGCCAGTCCGGCCACGGGAAGCAGGCGCGCGTCTGCCCTTATCCTTCTGCGCCCTCTCGACCCGCGACCAGGGGATAAGCCCATGACCCAGGCCACCTACGTCCGCACCGACACGATCCCGCTCGCCCAGCTCGTGCCGTTCCCCGGCAACGCCAAACGCGGCGACGTCGGGACCATCCTCACCAGCCTGTGCCGGAACGGGCAGTACCGCTCCCTGGTCGTCCGGGAGGTCGAGCCGGACCGGTACGTCATCCTCACCGGCAACCACACCACTCAGGCCCTGGCCGCCCACGGCCCCGGCGACTGCGGCATGACCGTCAAGGTCGGGGAGGAGGAACGCCCCTGCGGAGTGTGCGGCAATGAGATGTGGGATCCGGTCGCCCGCTGCGAGATCGTCCAGTGCGATGAGGAGACTGCCCGCCGTATCAACCTCGTGGACAACCGCTCGGCGGACCTGGGCACGTACGACGATCAGGCCCTCGCGGAGCTGATCGCTGGCCTGGATGACGTCCACGGCACCGGCTACACGGACGAGGACCTGGCCGACCTGCTGACCGCCATCGAGGAGGCCGCCGAGGAGGAGGAGCCGCCCGAGGAGCAGCCGGCCCCGGCCGCCACGGCCGGCGCCCCGGACACCGTCACCTCCGCCACCCCGGCCGCGGCCGGTGACTCCACCCCGCCCACGCCCCCGCCCCCCGGGCACGTGATCATGACGCTGACCTACCTCCCCCCGGACCGCGACGAGGCTGCCCGGCTGGTGTCCGTCGCCCGGGAGATGTTCCCGGCCGAGGGAGCCCCGGAGATCGTGCTCCGCGCGCTGCGCACCCTCGCGGCCGTCCTGGACTCCCGGCACGCCCACGACGGCGTGGTCACCGTCTCCGCGCTGCTCAAGGCCGCCGGGGTCGAACCCTCATGACCGCCGTAGCCCTGGAAGCGCCCCAGGTTCGCCGGCGACTGCGGCGCCCGCAGCGGCTGCTCACCCAGAACAGCGAGCTGCGCGAGGAACACATCTGGAACTGGACCCTGCCGGCCCTGGCCACCCGTCTTCGGGATGGACGGGTCGTCAAGACCTGTCCAGCGGCCGGGGTCTGTGCACAGGCTTGTTACGCGCGGAACGGTACGTACAACTTCCCCGGCGTCATCGACCGCCACCAGGCGAACCTGGCCTACGTGCTGGACGACCTGCCCGGGTGGCAGCGCCAGATGGCCGCCGAGCTCGCGCACCCGCGCCATCGAGGCGGCTGGATCCGCATTCACGACGCCGGCGACTTCTTCAGCGACCACTATCTGTCCGCGTGGCTGCGCCTGATCGCGTTCCGCCCGGCCGTGAACTTCTACGCCTACACGAAGGAGGTGAGCCGCTTCCGTCGCCTCGTGGAGCCGGCCCCGCCCCGGAACTTCCGTTGGGTGTTCAGTTACGGGGGCATGGAGGACCACCTGATCCGGCCGGGCGACCGCGTCGCGGACGTCTTCCCGGATGAGGCCGCCATCCTGTCCGCCGGCTACCACTCCCAGGACGCGAGCGACCTCCTGGCCGTCCTCGGCCCGGCGCCGGTCGGCATCCCGGCAAACAACATTCCCCAGTTCAAGCGGCGTATGGGTGACCGGTCCTTCCGCCAGTGGCAGGCCGAGCGCGACGCGAGGCGCCGAGGCCGCTGACTCCCGACCGTCCGGAGATGTTTTCCAGTCACGCCCCTGTTGCTGTGGCTGAAACCGGTGCCATGCTGAACGCGCGCCGCCCGAGCCTCCCCCCGGCCGGGCAGGTGCATTGGCCTCGCCGTGCCTGACCAGCACGCGGGGCCGCGCCGCCTCCCGGTCCTCCCCTCGGGAGGCCAGGCGCATGTCCGGCCCGGCCCGTCGATGGGTTCCGGTTGCCGATGCGAAGGTGATCAACTCCCTTTCTGATCAGTGGAAATAGTCACCCCAGGAGGCCGGTCCGCCCCTCCGCTTATCCTCTTGCGCTGCCATCACGCGACGAGGGGACCAGGGCATGTCACAGGCCACGTACCAGGGGACGGCACTCGTGCCGCTCGCCGACCTCACCCCGTTCCCCGGTAACGCCAAGCGCGGCGACGTCGCCACCATCCTCGCCAGCCTGCGCCGCCACGGGCAGTACCGCTCCCTGGTCGTCCAGCACATCGAGCACGAGCCCGAGGTCGGCGTCGACCTGTCCAACCCCCGTACGCACGCGCCTCGCCGGCGCCTCGTCGTCCTCGCCGGCAACCACACGATGGCCGCCCTCGCGGAGCACGGCCCCGGCGACTGCCGACGCACCTTCCTCGACCAAGGCCAGCAACACCCCTGCGGCATCTGCGGAAACGACCCTGCATGGGAGCCAGCCGCCCGCTGCGAGCTGGTCGCGTGCGACGAGGACACCGCCCGCCGCATCAACCTCGTGGACAACCGCGCGGCCGACCTGGGCGGCTACGACGCGGACGCCCTGGCCGAGCTGCTGTCCTTCCTGGACGACGACTACGGGGCCACCGGCTACCAGGAAGCCGACGTGCTGCGCCTGCTCGCGCCGCCCCCGTCGCTGGAGGAGCTGGCCGACACCTACCGGCACCCGGAGGACGAGGACATGTGGCCCGTCCTGCGCTTCACCGTCCCCCCGGAGGCCCGGGACGACTTCTACGACCTCACCGCCACCTGCTCCAACCCCAACGACGACGCCACCCGGTTCCGCTACCTGCTGGACCGCGCCCGCGCCGCCCCCACCCCGTGACAGCCCGCGTCCTCGAGTCCGCCCACTACCAGCAGGAAAGAGCCCCGCATGACCGCACAGGCCACCTACGTCCGCACTGCCGACGTCGCCCTGGACGAGCTGACCCCGTTCCCGGGCAACGCCAAACGGGGCAACGTCGACACCATCCTGGAGAGCCTCCGCAGGAACGGGCAGTACCGCTCCCTGGTCGTGCGGGAGATCCCCGACGGCCCGCTGATCGTCCTGGCTGGCAACCACACCATGCAGGCCCTCGGCGCGCACGGCGCCGGCGACTGCGGCAAGACCGTCAAGACCAGCAGCAGCACCAGGCCGTGCGGCATCTGCCAGAACGACCCAACATGGCAACCCGGCGCCCGCTGCGAGATCGTCCAGTGCGACGAGGACACCGCCCGCCGCATCAACATCGTGGACAACCGTGCCGCCGACCTGGGCGGCTACGACTACGAGGCCCTGTCCGAACTCCTCGCCGGCCTGGACGACCTGGACGGCACCGGCTACACCCCGCGCGACGTCGAGGACATCACCGCCCTGCTCACCGCACCCCCGGACGAGCTCGCCGAACTCTCCGACCACCACGGCGAGCCCAACGAAGACATCTTCCGACCCAAGATCAGCATGACCGTGGACGCGGAAACCTTCGACCGGTGGCGCCTCGCGCTTGACGCCCACCCCGGCAAGGACGACGAGGCCAAGCTCGACGGCCTGCTGGACGAGATCGAGAGCACCCGGGCCGCGGCCGCCACAGCAGCGGAGGCCGGGGCGTGAGCGTCCACCTCGGCGGCCTGGACCAGGACTTCAAGGCCCTGACCTCCTTCGCGTTCTGGCGCACGAAGGACATGCGCGACTTCACCAACAAGCTGGCCACCCCGGTCAACATGATCTTCGGGGACTCCGGCGCCCACTCCGCGCGCACCATGGGCATCCACCTGACCCTGGAGGACTACGCCGCCTGGTGCCAGAAGTGGGACACCCAGCTCACCCTGTACGCCAACCTGGACGTCATCGGCGGCCCGGAGGCCACGTGGCGCAACCAGAAGGAACTGGAGCTCGTCCACGGCCTGGAGCCCATCCCCGTCTTCCACACCGGAGACCCATGGGAATGGCTGGAGCGCTACCTGGACGAGGGCTACACCTACATCGCCCTCGGCAAGCTCCTGGGCAACCCCGTCAACGAGGTCCTGCCGTGGATCGCGAAAGCCTTCAAGATCGCTGACGGCCGGGCGGTCTTCCACGGCTTCGGCATGACCGTGTGGCGAGCGCTGCGGGAGTTCCCGTTCTACAGCGTGGACTCCTCCACCTGGGGCTCCGGCTTCCGCTTCGGCGTGATCAAGCTGTTCGACCCAGCGAACGGCTCCTGGACCAACCTGATGATGCGCGACCGGGACGCCCTGCTCAAACACCGGGAGCTGGTCCGCGCCCACCACATCAGCCCGATGAGCCTCGCCACCCGGGCCACCTACAACCGCACCGACGCCACCGTGCTCGCGGCCGTCGCGTGGCGCCGCGCGGAGGAGTACATCCGCGCCCGCCACGGCCCCATCACCATCCCGCCCGGACCCCACAACCCCGTCACCCGGGGCGGCCCCCGGCAGGCACCCCCCGGCCTCCACCTGTACCTCGCCGAGGCCACCACCACGAATCTCTACCGAGCCGCGGCCGGCATCCAGGCCGCCCGACAGGAGGCCAACACCTCATGACCGGCACCTCCACCACCCCGCCGCCTGGCGACGGGCCGGCCCTCATCCGCACCGTGGACGTCGGCCCCTTCGCGATCTACTTCACCAACGTCAACAAGGCCATGGGCCTGCGTGCCCACTCCCACACCGGGTCCGTCACCGTCGTCTACGACACGATCGGCCGCCACGGCTACCCCTCCTTCGCCGAGACGAACGCCGCGCTGGAGCGCCGGATCCACGAGCTGACCCGCCGGGTGTTCAAGGACGCCACCAACGAGGACATCGCGGACCGCCTGTGGGCCCACCTGGACGGCTACGTGGCCCCGGAGTGGGAGCCCTGGGGCGGCCAGTACCGGCTGCGCGCCGTCCACCTGGACGTCATCGGCGTCCACGACGACATCGGCCATGACAACTCCACCACCCGCTACACCGTCGCCCGCCCGCACGAGCAGGGAGCCCAGTAATGCCGCACTCCGTGAGCGTCCGCCACAACTTCGAGACCGGCCACCGCCTGCCGCACCTGCCGGGGAAGTGCCAGAGCCTCCACGGCCACTCCTGGTGGGCCGAGGTCACCGCCGAGGCCCCGTCCCTCGCCGGCGGCCTGGTCGTGGAGTTCGGCCCGTTCAAGCAGCAGCTCCGCCGCTGGATCGACCAGCACCTGGACCACGGCCTCATGCTCGGCCCGGACGACCCGATGCTGCCCGTGCTCCAGCAGTACGGCATGAAGATCCACCAGGTGCCCGGCTGGCCCACCGTCGAGAACGTCGCCGGCCTCATCGCCCACGTCGCGCAGGACGCCCTCCAGGACCTGGTGCGCGCCCCCGGCGCCCGGGTCACGACCGTCCGCATCTCCGAGACCCACGTCAACGCCGCAACCTGGACGGCCCCGTGAGCACCGTGACGATCGCCCTGGACCACACCCTCGTCGTACGGGAGGTATTCGGACCCACCGTCCAGGGCGAGGGACCGAGCTGCGGCCGGCGCTGCGCGTTCATCCGCCTCGGCGGCTGCAACCTCACGTGCGATTGGTGCGACACCCCGGAGACCTGGGACGCCCGCCGCTTTGACCTCCGGGCCACCCTCACCCGCCGCACCGTCGAGGACATCACCACCCGGGCCCTGGACGGCCTCCCGGACCTCGTGGTCATCACCGGCGGAGAACCCCTGCTCCACCAGCAACAGGACGGATGGCGCTCCCTGCTCGGCACGCTCCGGGCCGCCGGAGTGGAGACCGAGGTCGAGACCAACGGCACCCAGGAGCCCGACGCGCTCACCGCCCAATGGGTCACCCGCTTCAACGTCTCGCCCAAGCTCGCCCACGCCGGCGACCCGGAGGACAAGCGCATCCGCCCGCAGGCCCTGCGCGCGCTCCATGACACCGGGAAGGCCGCGTTCAAGTTCGTGTGCCAGGCCGCGGCCGACGTCCAGGAAGTCCGGCAGTTCGCGGACACCCATGCCCTGGACCCGTCCCGGGTGTGGGTCATGCCCGAAGGCACCGACAGCCCGGCCCTGTGCGCCCGGCTTGCCGAGATCGCCGACCCCGCCATCGCGGCGGGCTTCAACATCACCACCCGCCTCCACGTGCACGCGTGGGGCGACGAGAAGGGACGATGATCATGACCGCCACGACCACCGCCGAGCTGTACGCGGGTAACCCCGCCGTCGCCCGCGCCGCCTACGTGGACGGCGTCCGCGCCTGGCTCGCCGGCCGCGGCCTCGACCCGGACAGCCCCGCCCTCGTGGACACCCCGGCCCGCATCCTGCGCGCCCTGGAGGAGATGACCGCCGGCTACGACGAGGACCCGGCCGTCCACCTCGCCCGCACCTTCCCCGTGGACCACGACGGCGGCCCCATCGTCGTCACCGGCGTGCCGTTCACCAGCCTCTGTGAGCACCACATGCTGGTGTTCACCGGGCACGCGGACATCGCCTACCAGCCCCGCCCCGGCGACCCCGTGGCCGGACTGTCCAAGCTTCCGCGCGTCCTGGACGTCTACGCCCGACGCCTCCAGACACAGGAACAGCTCACCCAGCAGGTCACCACCGCCCTAGACACCCACCTGTCCCCGGCCGGAGCCGCGTGCATCATCCGCTCCGAACACGGCTGCCTGGCCACCCGAGGCGCCCGCAAGCCCGGCTCCGTCATGGTCACCGCCTCCTACACCGGCGTCTTCCGCGACGACCCCACCGCGCGCGACGAGCTCCACCGCCTCATGGCCCGCTGACCGGGCGGACGTGCGAACCAATAGCGACATGCGAACGGAGGTCACCCGGTGAGCGCCAGCAAGGCCAAACGCGCCCAGGTAGCGGAGCGCCGGAAGAACGCCATTCAGATGGTGCTCGCCGGCCTGGACTACGAGACGATCGCCGAACGCCTCGGGTACGCGTCCCGGGGCGCAGCGCATACGGACGTGGACCGGGCACTTCGGGCCAACCTCGCGGACCTCAAGACGGAGGCCGGGACGCTGCGGGAGGTCCAGGCACGCCGCTATCACCGGCTGTTGGCCGCCGTGTGGCCCAAGGCTCTGAAAGGCGACCTCAGGGCCGTGGAGACGGCCGCCAAGCTGACGGACCGGGTGGTCAAGCTGTACGGCCTCGCGGAGCCGGACAAACTCGACCTGGACGTCACCGGGCAGGTCACTGCCGAGGACCTGATGGAGATCATCCGCAACGCCCCGGCGGGTGAGGACGGCGATGCTGACGCGTGACGCCGAGGCCGCGTACCGGCGGCTCTCCCGCGCGGACCGTATCCGGCTCGCTCGGGGGGCGTCGGCGGAGCTGCGCCCCCACCTCGCCGCCCTGGAGCGCCGTGTCCAGGCACAGGAGCGGTACATGTATCGTCCGGCGGCCTGGGCGCGGGAGGTCATCGACTGGCAAGGCGGGGAAGGCATCACCGCCTACCAGGGCGACATCATGGAGGCCCTGGCCGAGTACCGTCGCGTCGCCGCACGCGGACCGCATGGTCTGGGCAAGACCGGCATGGCCTCCATGGTCGTGCTCTGGTTCGCGACCACGAGGGACGCGGCCGGGGTGGACTGGAAGGTCCTCACCACCGCGAGCGCGTGGCGTCACCTGTCCGTCTACCTCTGGCCGGAGATCCACAAGTGGGCCCGCCGCATCCGGTGGGACGTCCTGGGCCGGCCGCCGTTCAACGACCTGACCGAGCTGCTGACCCAGAACCTCAAGATGGAGCACGGCGCCGCGTCCCCGGTGGCCTCCAACAAGGCCGAGCTGATCGAGGGCGCGCACGCCGACAGCCTGTTGTACCTGATCGATGAGGCCAAGATCGTCCCGGATGCGACCTGGGATGCGATCGAGGGCGCGTTCTCCGGTGGTCGCATGGACGGCTTTCCCGAGGCGTTCGCCCTGGCCATCTCCACCCCAGGCCCGACCACGGGCCGGTTCTACGACATCCACCGGCGCGCCCCCGGACTCGAGGACTGGTACACCAGGCACGTCACCCTCGCGGAGGCCGTCGCCGCTGGCCGTATCAGCGAGGACTGGGCGAGGCAGCGCGCCCGGCAGTGGGGCGAGGACTCCGCCCTGTACGCGAACCGCGTCCTGGGGGAGTTCCGGGCAGCGGACGAGGACAGCGTCATCCCGCTCGCCTGGCTGGAGGCGGCCGTGGAGCGCTGGCAGGCATGGGACGCGGCCGGCCGTCCGGAGGTGGAGGGCCGGCGCATCCTCGGCGTGGACGTCGCCCGGTCCGGTGCGGACTCCACCGTGTTCGTCCACCGTCGCGGCCTCCTCGTCGCGGAGCTGGTCGCGTACGACCGGCAGGACACCATGCAGACCACCGCCCGCGTCCAGGCCGCCGTGGGCGAGGACGGGGAGGAGGGGACCGGCCTGGTGCCCGTGGTCGACTCCATCGGCGTCGGTGGCGGCGTGGTGGACCGCCTCCGTGAACTCGGCGTGCCCGTCCTGGCGTACACAGGCGCCGCGAAGACCAAGCAGCGCACCAGAGACGGGGAGTGGGGGTTCACCAACGTACGGTCCGCCGCCTACTGGCGGATGCGGGAACTCCTCGACCCCGCGTTCGGCGCGGAGCTGATGCTGCCGCCGGACGACCTGCTGCTGTCCGACCTCACCACCCCCACGTGGGACGTGACCACGGGCGTGCCGCCGAAGATCCAGGTAGAGCGGAAGGAGGACGTCGTCGCCCGCCTCGGCCGCTCCCCGGACCGGGGCGACTCCGTGGTCATGTCCTTCTGGGCGGAGAACCTCGCCTACTCCACGATCCAGTCCCCGGCGCAGCGCGCCGGCCGGCCGACGGCCGCGGCCTCCCGGTACGGGCGCAGCTTCGGCGGTAGTACGGCCAGCGGGGTACGGCGCCGATAGCGCCCCTACTCCTCGCCCTGGGGCTCCTCCATCGACAGGTTGGGCAGGGCCTCCGCCATCCTCTGACCCTCACGAGCGAACTTGAGGAGCGCCGCCTCCATCCTCGTGAGATCGGGGGTGAGCTGGGTGAGCTGGGTGAGGCCCCGCAGCAAGCTCTCGAAATGCGGACTGGCGGCCATCCGGTCGAAGGCCCTCGCGGCCAGCAGAGCGTCCTCCGGGCTCAAGGCGGCTTCCGGCACCTTGAGGATGTCCTCGGGCGCGATGGGGGCGGGGGGCTTGGAGTCCAGGACCGTCAGGGCCTTGTCCGCCGTCGGGCTCAACAGGATCCGCGTCTCCCAGGCGTACGCGACGGGCTCGTCAACGTATGCCAGGTGGCTCTCCGCGAGCAGCCACCGCACCGACGCCGTGAACCAGTGGTGGCCGCCGACCTCTCGACCGCTCACCCTGAGCACCCTGTCCAGCGCCACCGCCGTGGGCTTCCAGGACGGCGACCCGTACGGGACCAGCCTGGGCAAACCCGATTCTGTTGTGAGGCGCGAGCCGCGTACCAGGTGGTAGCGCGTGGCGGCGGTTTTGGCGGCCTGCAAGACCGTCGTGCGGACGTCCTCAGTGTCGAGCAGTGCCTGAACGTCCGCGACGCGGGCGTCCAACTCCGTGGCGAACTTGGTCAGGACACCGTCGAGCGACGTGAACAGGAAGAACCGATGCTCCATGCCGTGGATGTCGCTGTCCATCGGCTCGGGGAAGGACGTGCCGTCACCGAAGTCCTCCGTGTTGTTGCTGACGAAGTACACCACCTCGTCAGGGTGGGCGCGCGCGTACTCGACTGCCGTCAGCCAGATCGCGGCGTCCCGAGCACCGGTCTTGTTCTTGCCGCTGTTGACGGTCTTGCACGGCGCGATCAGGTTCGTCTCCCGAAACATGGCCTGCTGGTAAGCCTCGGGGGACGTCTCGATGACGTCCGTGATAGAGGAGTACCGCTCTCGCCAGTGCTTGCGTACGTGCTCGGCCGACCACCTCTTGGGGTGGGCGATGTGCGCCCAGGGCGTGGCCTTCCGCAGCTGGTCCACAGCTGCCATGGCCGAGTCGTGCTTGTCGCGGTAGGCCAGGGCCTGCTGGGCAGCGAGCTCCTCGACGGCGATCCATGGGGCTGCCACGCGCTCGACACCCACAGCTCGGATGGCGCGGAGTACGTCGGCGGCGGGACCGCGCAACGAGGTCGACTTGAGGATGTTCGCGTCCAGGATGATCAAGGGGTGTGGCTCCGTCTTCCTCGGCTCCGAGTCGTACGGGCACACCCTCTCAACTTCTGATCATCGGGGTGGGGGGATTCGACGCCTCCCGGTCCTGGCCCGCTGTTCTGCCGGGCTACACCTTGCCGACCCACCCGGTCACCGGCGGACGCTCGCCGGCTGCCACCACGTAGTCCAGGACGTCACCGACGCGGTCGGCGTCCTCGCCGCGGCCGTCCTCTTCGAGCTGGGTGGACAGCATCCCGAGCACCGGCACGGCGTCCTCCGTGATCTCGCCCGTCGCGTACAGCCGCGAGATCGTGCCGCCATCCCGGTGCTCCCGGAGGATCGCGCGCACGTCGTCGTCAGTCAGGTCGCTCATGTGGCCAGGCTATGGCCGGTGAGCAGCAGCGCGCGGGGGTTGGCCGAAGGTCATCCCAGGGGTGGCTAGGACTCCTCGCCCAGCAGTTCCGCCGGCACGAACAGAACGCCCACCACGGGAAAGTGGGGGCCGGGACCGTAGGCGATGCCCTCCCGGCCCTCCTCCGTGTCCAGCTCCACCAGCCGCAACGGCTCCTCGTCGCAGGGCGCCGGGTGATCAGCCATGCATCCACGGTAGAGCGCCGACTCCGGCCAGGCAGGGCTTTACGCCCGTCAGAGGCAGCGCACCGGGGGCGCCGGCGGCCGCGGGGTGCGTAGTCCCGCGCCGTCCGGACACTGCATCGGCATCACCACCGACGCCCCAGACCGGCACCCTACTGACCCGCCGTGATCAGAACTCTCGTACTGACCAGGGCATTTGCCCCAGACCCCCGGTCCGAGGTGTGGCCTATGATGCTCCGCCGATAACCGGAGGACCGCATTCCGCCTGGGGGCGAACCATGATCGACCTGACCGCACTCGCCCTACTCGGCTTCGCCGGGTACCGGGCCACCCAGCTCGCCGTTCACGACACGATCCTCGACCCCGTCCGCGACCGGATGCACGCCTGGCACGAGCGCCGACCGGACTCCACCGCCCGGGAGTTCGTGATCGCCCTCATCTCCTGCGTCTACTGCATGGGCTGGTGGCTCTCCGGCGCGATCCTGGCCACCTACCTGCTGCTCACCGGCCAGTTCGATGACGCGCCGCTCCTCATCCACGGTCTGGAATGGTTCGCGGTCGCCGGCGCTGCCGTGTTCCTCAACCGCGTGGACGACACCCTCGGCCGGGTGGGCTGATGACGCAGCCGCACAAGACGCTCAAGGCCGCCGCCGCCCGGTACACCCAGCGCACCGCGAAGACCTCCGCCCAGAACCCGGCACGGGCCCGCCAGGAACAGGCGTGGTCCTTCTACCGCACCCCGGAGGTGCGCTCCTTCGCCAACTGGATCGGCAACGCGATGAGCGGGGCCCGCCTCTACGCGGGCCGCCTGGGGCCGGGCGACAGCATCGTCAGAGCGCCGGACAACCACCCGGCCACACGCATCGTCTCCGAGATCGCCGGCGGCCGGGACGGACAGTCCCACCTCCTGCGGGAGTACGGCCGGCACCTCGCGGTCGCCGGGGAGGGCTGGACCGTCATCCGCCCGCGTGAGGGCGCCCCGCCCACCTGGCACGTCGTCTCCGTCCTGGAGATGAGCAGCAAGGGCAAGGGCATGGAGGCCCAGATCGACGGCAGCCCGGTGCCCATCCCGGCCGCGGCCGACAACGGCACTGACGACGCGGCCAACTCCCTGGACCCCGTGGCCATCAGGGTCTGGGACCCGAGCCCCGAACGGCACCTGGAGGCCGACTCCCCGGTCCTGGCCAGCCTCAACGAACTGGAGGAGCTGCGCCTCCTCGGCGCCGCCGTCCGCGCCGTCACCCTGTCCCGGCTCATCGGTCGCGGCGTCCTGGTCGTGCCGAAGGGCACCCGCTTCCCCTCCACCCCCGTCCAGGGCAGCGAGGAGGACGACCTGATCGACGTGTTCATGGAGGTCGCGGAGACCGCGATCCGTGACCCGTCCAGCGCGGCCGCCACGGTGCCGATCATCCTGGAGGTGCCGGCCGAGATGGTGGGCCTGATCCAGCGCCTCACCTTCGAATCCGACTTTGACGAGTTGGCGATCAAGCTCCGCGAGGAGAACATCCGCCGCTTCGCCACGGCCGCCGACATCCCGGCGGAGTTCCTGCTCGGCCTGGGCGACGTCAACCACTGGGGCGCCTGGGAGCTCACCGCAGAAGCGATTCGCCTGGGCGTCGAGCCCCGGCTGTCCGTCGTCTCCCACGCCTACACCGAACACTGGCTGCGCCCCCTGCTGGAGAGCGAGAACGTCCAGGACGCCGAGGAGTGGTCCGTCTTCGCGGACTCCTCGCCCCTGCGCGTGCGCACCAACCGCAGCGAGACCGCGCTGCGCCTGTTCGAACTCGGCGCCATCTCCAGCCGCGCCCTCCGCCGGGAGACCGGGTTCGAGGAGGCCGACGCCCCCACCGCCGAGGAACGCGAGCGCACCGACGGCGACCAGGACCAGGATCAGGAGCAGGAGGACCGCACCGTGCCCACCCCGCTGCCCGTAGACGAGGCCCCCGGCGAGCCGGACACCCTCCCGGCCGCGGCCACCCCACGCCCCACCGACGGCGCCCTCGCCGCCGCCGACGGCCTGATCTGGGCCGCCCTGGCCGCCGCCGGCCGGAAGCTGGAACGTACCCCCGCCTGCCCCCGCAGCGAGCGCGCACGGGCCCGCGAGATCGACCCGGCCCAACTCCACACGCTGCTCACCATCGACACCGCACAGGTTGACCAGTGGCGACTGCTGGACGGCGCGTGGGCCCGCGTCCCGGAGATCGCCGCCCGCTATGGCCTGGACCCGGACTGCCTCACCGCGAGCCTGGACAACTACTGCCGGGAGCTGATCGCGGCCGGGGTGGTCCACACCTTCGACGTCGTGCCAGCCGCTATCGGCAGGTGCACGGCAAGGACGACAGCGGCATGAGCGGCCCCCACAAACCCCCCTCGGCGCCACCTGATGCCGTGCTGCCGCTCACCATCACGTCCACCACCCCCACGGAGGAGTGGTGCACGACGTGCAAGGCATACACCCGCCTCACGGGGGAGCTGCTGGCACTCACCACCTACGGCGTGACCGCCCTCGGCCCCTGGACGTACTGCGACATCTGCGATGACGACCCCACCACCCCGAACGACCGGAGGCCCACCCGTGGATGAGGCCCTGCAGCGCGCCCTGGACGCCGCCGAGGAGGACGTCGCCGAAGCTGTCGCCGCCGTCCTCGCCGAGGTGGCCGCCGAGTACGCCGACGCCCTGGACGCCGCGACGGAGCTGGTGGCCGCCCGGTTCTCCGTCTCCCGCATTGCCGCCATGTGGACCACCCGCGTGCCGCGCCTGGTGCGCCGGCTCCTCGGCGTCGCCCAGTCCGCCGCCGAGCAGGCCGCCGAGGACGTCGACACCCCGCTGCCGGATGGCTGGGACGACCTCCCGGCCCGCTACGACGAGGACACCCTCCCGCCACAGCTCGGGGACTACGTGGAGAGCACCGAGCACCTGCTGCGCGCGGTCGGGGACCGCCTCGCCGCCGTGGCGGTCGAGGAGCTGGCCGCCGGGGTCAACGCGGGCGAGGACGTGGAGCAGCTCCGCGCGCGGCTGCGGGCAGCGTTCGCCCGTGAGGGGGCGCAGCTCGGGGAGGTCCGCGAGGAGCGCATCGCCCGCACGGAGTCCGCGCGCGCCTGGAACATGGCCACCCTCGCCGCGGCCCAAGCCCTCACCGGCCCAGACCGACCCCTGGTCAAGCAGTGGCTGACCCGCCGTGACCCGGACGTACGCGACGCCCACGAGCGCATCAACGGCCAGCTCCGGCTCCTCGATGAGCCGTTCACGGTCGCCGGCGTCTCCATGGCCGCCCCCGGCGACCCGACCGCCCCGCCGGAGCTGGTCATCAACTGCCGCTGTGCCCTGGCACTCGCAAGAGCAGACCGGGCCGCGGCCTACGAACCGTCAGACCCCGAGCGGGGCCGAGCCTTCGATTCCGAGGAGAGCACCGTGCACCCTGTGACGGCTGCCGCCGACGGCAGCCACCGAACCGGCGCCATGATCGCGCTCATGCCCACCGAGGAGGACGCTGCTCGGCTCGCCCTCGATGGCGGGGAGCCACCGGAGCAGCTGCACCTGACCCTCTTCTTCCTCGGAGAGGGCGCCGACTGGAACAAGGACCAGCGGAACGAGCTGATCGCCAACCTCCGCACTCAGGCCCAGGAACACGGCCTCGCGGACGGCCTGGTCCACGGCCGCGCGTTCGGCGCCAACCACTGGAACGCCGGCACCGACACCCCGTCCTGGGTGTGGGCCGTGGGCGACGACCGCGACCGCCCGGACGGCACCCCCACCCTGGAGTCCGCCCGCTGGGCCGCCACGTACGCCCTTGAGGACCGGCACGGCCCGGACATCCCCGCCCAGCACTCACCTTGGCAGCCCCACGTATGCGCCGCCTACAGCGACGACGCGGCGCTCCTGGCCGCCCTGGAGGAGCGGCTCGGCCCCATCACCTTCGACCGGCTGCGCGTGGCGTTCGCCGACGACCACACCGATATCCCCATCGGCCCCACGGAGGCCCCCATGGAACCCACCGAGACCACGGCCGCCGGGATGCCGACGCGCTCCTGGTCCACCCCCGATGACACCGCCCTCGCCTTCGAGGGCGAGGAGACCGGCGACGGCCGGATCTTCGCCGCTGGCTCCCTGTACTGGGAGAAGGGCCCGGCCCCGCTCCAGTACGCGGACGAGATGCTGATGGGCCACGAGGGCGCGGAACTCGCCGGCTCGATCGAGTCCTTCGGCCGGGACGGCTCCCGCATCACCGGCAAGGGCGTGCTCTACACCAGCCGCCCGGCCGGAGCCGACGCCACCATGCTCCTGGAGGAAGGCGCGCCCCTGGGCGTGAGCGTCGACCTGGACGACGTCGACGTGGAATTCGTGGACCGCACCATGAGCGAGGACGAGGACGGGTTCCTCGTGCTGGCCGCCTCCCTGCCGTCCATGAGCGTCATGCGCCTGCCGGACGACGCGTGGATGATCACGGCTGCCACCGCCCCGGAGTGGACCGCCTCCGGGGCAGCCCTGTCCCGCGCCCAGCACGCCGTCCAGCTCATCACCGGCCCCGGCGGCACCGTCTCCGCCGACGCGCTGCGCGCCGCATTCACCACCACCGGCGTCCTCACGGCCGCGGCCGGCGACCCGGACGACCCGGACACCGGCGTCGTCGTCCACAGCGAGCGCACCGGGGACTTCCTACTGCGCATCACGAAGGGCCGGGTACGCGGGGCAACCCTCGTCGCCATGCCCGCCTACGACCGCGCCCGCATCGTCCTGGACCCCCTGGAGGACGAGGAGGACCAGGCCGCAGCCGCCGTGACCGCCGCCGCCCCCAGCGAGGCACACCAGCGCGTCGTGGCCTACGTGGCCGCCTCTCCCGTGCCGGTCGGCGCCCGGGAGGTCGCCACCGCTCTCGGGATCAGCATGGAGTCCGCGCGCGGCCACCTGTCCCGCGCCGTGGAGGCCGGCCGCCTCGTACGCCTGGCCCCGGGCCTGTACGTCGGCTCCTCCACCATCCCGGAAGGCCCCGAGGCCACGGCTGCCGCCCTCGCAGCAGACGGAGAGGACCCAGGGCTCACCGAGCTCGTCGCGTCCGCCTGGACCGCGATGCAGGACCTTCCGCCCATGCCCGCCGACTGGTTCCGGGAGCCGACCGACGAGGAGCTGCCCCCGGGCAGCGGCGGCGTGCACTACGCGGCCGGCCGCATCTTCGGATGGGTGGCCCAGGCCGGGGAGCCGCACGCCGGGATGCCCGGCCAGAACCTGACGATCGAGAGCCTGGGCGAGATCGACACGACCCACTTCCTGCGCGCCCGCTTCAAGCTGGACGACGGCAGCCTCGTGCGCGCGGGGGCGTTCACCATGAACGTCGGCCACCACCGCGACGGCGCGGAGTGCGAGACCGCGTCCTGCCAATGGGACGACACCCGTACGGTCGCCGGCATCGTCACCGTCGGCATGAACGAGCGCGGGCTCTGGTTCTCCGGCGCGGCGGCCCCGTGGCTTGCCGAGTGGGACCGCACGGTGTTCGCCGGGTGCCAGCCCAGCTACCACATGCGCCAGGGCTCCGGGGGGAAGTGGCAGCTCCGCGCGGTCCTGTCCGTCCCCGTACCCGGCCACTCCTCGCCGCTCCTGGCCTCCGTCGCGGAGCGCTCGAACCTGGCCCTCGCCGCGTCGGCCGCCGCCGTCGCGGACACCCCTGCGGACACTGTCCCCGGACACCCGGACACCCTGTCCGCGCCCCTGTCCGCCCGGCCCGTGTCCGCCATCCCTGACCAGCACGGACACCGCCCGGACACCGTGTCCGGACAGGGCGCGGAAGTGGTGGACGCCGTGGCCGCGCTGCTCACCAGCCCGGTGTTCCTGGACCAGTTCGCCGGCGCCCTCGCGGACCGTGAGGCCGAGCGCGCCGAGGAGGCACGGGCCGAGCTGGAACGGCTGACGGCCGCCGTCGCCCCGGCCCGTGAAGAGATCGCCGCCGGCGTCGCCGGCACCAACCCGAAGGGACAGAGCTGATGCCCTGCTCGTGCCAGAAGAACAAACAGCAGTACGAGGTCGTGGCCGAGAGCGGGAAGGTCGTGTTCACCAGCGCGTCCAAGCCCACGGCCGACACCGTCGCGAAGCGCTACCCGAACAGCGAGGTCCGGGCAAAGGCCAAGACCGACCCCACGACCGTGAAGTAGGGCCCGCCGCTTGACACCTGCCCGCCGGGTTGCCCGGAGGGCTAAGATTCACCGCAGACGACTGCTGGTTATGGGCCGGGTCTCCAGATCACATCAATGGAGATCCGTCCCATGGACCCGTTCGAGCTTCCCGAGGACATCACCGCACTCAACGACGAGGAGCTGAGCGAGCTCCTGGAGGGGGCGGTCGCCGCCTTCGACGCCCGGTCCACGTCCAGCGTTGTCACCCCGAAGGACCTGGAGCAGCTCCGCGCGCTGGCCGCTGGTGTCGAGAGCATCCGCGCCGAGCAGGCCGCCCGTCACGAGGCCGCCACCCAGGCCGCGGCCGAGATCGACGCCCTGGCCGCGCAGGTCCGCGGAGGTGACCCGGAGCCGGAGACCCCCGCCGAGCCCGCCGAGCCGGCCGAGCCCGTCGCCGCCGACCCCGCCCCCGAGGCTCCGGCCGAGCCGGCCGAGCCGGTCACCGCGACCGCCTCCCTCGTCACCCGGCCCGCGCTGGACCTCTCCCAGGTGCGTCGGCGTCAGCCTCGTGTCCTGCCCCCGCCGCCGGCCCCGGGCACGCACATCACGGCCGCCGTGGACGTCCCCGGCTACACCCCGGGCGCGGCTCTCAACTTCGATGACGTCGTGCGCGGTATCAACTCCCGCGCGACCGCGCTCAAGACGGCCGGCGGCGGCGTCGGCCAGGTCATCAGCTACCGGCACCCTTACCCGCAGGAGACCATCGTCACGGACTCCTCGTCCGCGCCCGAGGGCACGACGGTGGCCATGACCGCCTCCGCGCAGAACCGTCTCCCCAAGGGCGACCTCGTCGCCTCGGGCGGCTGGTGCGCCCCGTCCGAGACGCTGTACGAGCTGACGGACAGCTCCTGCCCGGACATGCTGTGGGACGCCCCGGAAATCCAGCTCGCCCGAGGCGGGCTCAGGTACTACAAGCCGCTGTCGCTGGACGTCTCGTCCATGACCTGGGTCCACACCGAGGCCGACGACATCGCCGGCAACACCAAGCCCTGCTTCCGCATCCCCTGTCCGGACCCGGTGGAGGTCCGCTGTGACGCGGTCGGCGTCTGCCTGGAGGCCGGCATCCTCACGGCCCGGCACTTCCCGGAGCTGATCGGGTGGTACCTGCGCAACGCGATGGTGGCCCACGAGATCCGGATCAGGCAGGTGCTTTTCCAGCAGGCCCTGGCCGCCGCGACCCCGGTCAGCGTCCCGGCCACCATGGGAGCCCTGTCGGCCGTCTACGCCGCCATCGCCCTCCAGGCCGCCGACATGATCGAGCGCCACAGCCTGTGCGAGACCACGGCGCTGGAGGTCGTCCTGCCGTGGTGGAGCCGGAACCTGTTCCTGGCCGACCTCGCGCGCCGCAACGGCGTCAGCGTGGACGAGGTCACCACGGCCCAGATCCAGGCCCTGTTCACCCCGCTCGGCGTGCGCATCCAGTGGGCGCGCGGCCTGTCCCCGGCCGTCCCGACCGACATCGGCGCCCCGTCTCCGGCGCTGGACTGGCCGTCCACCCTCAAGTTCCTCATCTACCCGGCCGGCAGCCTCGTCATCGGCCGCGGCGAGGAGGTCAACCTCGGCGTGATCCACGACAGCAGCAAGTTCGTCACCAACGACTACACGGCCCTCTTCGCGGAGGAGTGCATCGCCCTCGTGGACCGGTCCGTCGACACCCGCGTCGTCACCGTGCCCGTCTGCCCGAGCGGTGAGACCGGCGCTCAGACCGCCATCCTCTGCCTCGCCGACGAGAGCTGACCACCTCCGTCCCACAACCGCGTGCCGGGCCCTCTCGGGCCCGGCACCGCGCCTGACACCCCTGGAGGTGCGTGATGCCGTCCGCCGGCCTGCGCAGCTACGTAGAGGCGATCCCGGGCACGCCGCTGCCGCACGGCATCCTCGGCGCCTCATGCACGACCATCACCGACGTCACCGAGGACCGCATCCACGAGCTCAACGGGGTGGAGTGGCTGGCCCTGGGCTGCTGCCCCGTCCTGGACTGGCCCGACCCGTGCGACGAGGAGAGCCCCGGCGAGGAGTCGCCCGGCAGCCCGGCACAGAAGGAGTTCTGCCGTCCCACCACCGAACACGCTGCCCCCATCACGGTCTACGCCGGCTCGGAGTGCTCCACCCTCGGCTGGACCTACGCCGAAGCCCGAGCCCACGCCGAGGCCACCATGGCTCTGGGCGAACAGCACGCGCTGGAGGCCGCGTTCTGGCGGACCAAGCTCGCCATGGACGCCGTCGACCTGACCCCTGCCCAGGGCCCGGTGAGCGTCGCCCAGGGCGTGGCCGCGCTGGAGGGCTGCCTGGCGGCGTCCTACGGGGGTATCGGCACCCTCCACGTCCCGGCCGGCGTCGCCGCGCTGCTCGGCTGCTGCAACGTCCTGCGGGAGGACCCGGAGTCCGGTGCGCTGCGCACCCTCGCCGGGAACTGCGCGATCATCGGCGCCGGCTACTCCGCCGCCGGCCCGGGGAACATCCCGGCCGAGCCCGGCACCGCGTGGCTCTACATCACCGGCCCCCTGGTCATCCGCCGCGGCCCGGTGGACACCATCCCGGACCAGGCGGGTGCCTCCGTCAACTACCGCACCAACGACCGGAAAGTCCTCGTCGAGCGGACCTATGTGGTCGGCACGACGTGCACCGTGTGCGCGATCCAGGTGGTGACCTATGACTGACCTCATCCACGTCCAGCCCACCCCGGCGCAGCGGCGCGCGTTCGCACAGTGGGCGGTCGACCAGACCCCCAAGCTGCGCACCGTCGGCCCCAACGCGTTCGCCGTCCCGGCCGAGCTGTTCACCCAGGCCCCGGAGGAGATCCTGATCGGCTCCCTCGTTGACGGCCACCGGTACATCTCCCCCCAGGAGGACGCCCAGGAGGGGAGGGCGGCCCCCGGGGAGCTGCTGGGGGTGGCCACCCCGGAGGGACTGGCAGAGCCCGGCACGGGGGAGCCGAGGGACGCCGTGCCCGGCGAGCCGCTGCCGGAGGTACCCGCCTCCGCGTACGGCCCGGACTCCGTGCCCCTCGACGTGGCCGGCGACGAGGCCGAGGACAGCGACTCAAGCGACCAGTCCGCCGAACTCGCCCAAGACACCGGACCGTTCCCGTGCGACCTGTGCGAGCGGGAGTACGCGACCGAGCGCGGCCGGGACAGCCACCGCCGCCAGAAGCACCCGGAGGCGTAGCGGCCCCCTGGCGGATGGGACGCCCGCGACCAGGGGCACCGTCCATGCCCAGGCCATCGAGCCGTAAGGAGCACCATGCGCATCCTGGCCATCCTGCCGGTCTACGACCAGGTGCCCCCGGCAGGCGCACACGTCACCACGCGCGAGTACATCCAGCACCTGGCGGCAGCCGGTCACGCGGTCCACGTGGTGACCACCGTGAAGGATCCGACGGGCGAGCCGCGCACCGAGGGCGGCGTGCGGGTATGGCCGCTGCCGTACTGGCTGCGCGCTGTCCGCGTGGCGCAGCCCGATGTGGTGATCTCCCACCACCGGGACCGGAAGGCCGCGCGGATCGTTGCCCAGACGCCCGGTGTGCCGCACCTGCTGATGGTGCACGGTATGGCCGACGACCTGAACCTCGGTCGGCCGGCCCTGGCCTGGTACCCGTCCCATGCCTGCCGCGCCCACTACCCGCACCGAGGCCGTTCCATCGTCCTGCCGCCGCCGATCGACCCGGAGCGGTACCGCACCGTCCCCGGCGAGCTGGTGACCCTGAACGGCTCCACGGCCGCGAAGGGCGCCGACGTGGTCGCCCAGCTCGCCGGCCGGATGCCCGACACCCGATTCCTCGTCGTGCGCACCCCGCGACGCGACGACCCGCCGATGCCCGGGAACGTTGAACTGGTCGACCGCGCGGACCCGATGCAGGTGTACGCCCGCACACGCATCCTGCTCATGCCGTCCACGACGGAGTCGTACGGGCGCGTCGGCGCCGAGGCCATGCTGTCGGGTATCCCCGTTCTCGCCTCCCCGCTGCCCGGGGTGCAGGAAGCGCTGGGCACGGCCGCGACGTACATCGAGCGAGAGGACGTCACCAGGTGGGCGAGGGAGATCCGCCGGCTGTCCGGCCCGGCCGCCTACGCGGCAGCGTCCGCCGTGGCCGTTGCCCACAGCGAGACGCTCGACTACGCGGGCAGCCTGAGCGCCTTCGAGGAGGCGTGCGCCAGCCTGCTCCCCTCCCGACCGGCCAGAGCCCGCCACCACCAGAGCCCCCCGCGCACCCCCGCAGGCGCGGCCTCAGCCGGGCCTCCGCCGACGGCTGAGGTGGTGGCCTGGGTGCACTACGGCGTGCCCTACCGGCGTGCTGGCTCGGAGACCATGCTGCACACGATGATGCGGGCGTTGAAGGACGCGGGCACCAGTGTCCTGGTCATCTGCTCCGAGATGCCCGAGGCGCCCGCCGTGTGGGACGTGGACGGCGTCCCCTACGCCCAGCTCACCCCGGCCGCGGCCGAGGCAACGATCCGCCGTATGCGGCCCAGGGTCCTCGCCACGCACCACCACTTCGCCTCCGACGCGATCACCCTGTCCAAGAAGGTCGGGGCCCGGTCGGTACTGCTGCTGCACAACGACCACGAGCAGCCGGCCGTAGCGCTCGGCCCGGACCTGTGCGTCTATAACACCGACTGGGTGATGAAGTCGTTGGCCGCGCGCTACCCGCAGCTCGACCAGGCCCGCGCGCTGGTCATCCACCCCCCGGTGATCGTCGAGGAGCACCGGGCGCCGAAGACCGGCGACCACGTCACCCTGGTCAACCTGAATGCCAACAAGGGCGTCGCGACCTGGCGCGGGGCAGCGGCCCTCCTGGGCTCCCTGCCGTTCCTCGGGGTCACGGGCGCCCACGGCCGGCAGGTGACCCGCCACGCCCTCCGGAACATCCGAGTCATCCCGCAGACCTCCGACATGCGCCGGGATGTGTGGAGCCGGACGCGGGTCCTCACCGCGCCGAGCATCTACGAGTCGTTCGGCATGGCCGCCGTGGAAGCCCTGGCCTCCGGCATCCCGGTCATCGCCCACCCCACCCCCGGGCTCCGGGAAGCGCTCGGGGATGCCGGCACCTTCCTTGACCGGTCCGACGTCCGAGCCTGGGCGGCAGCGATCCGCACCCTGTACCACGACGGCCCCGCCCGCGACCGGATGGTGGCCGCGGCCCGCGCTCGCAGCGCGTTCCTCGCCGACCAGTCGCGTCACGAGCTGGAGCTGTGGGTGGAGGCCATCAGCACGCTCGGGGGCGGTACGAGGCCGCGCCTCCTCGCACCGGACGGCGCCCAGACCGAGGTGACCGCCCAGGAGCACCAGCAGTCCCAGGCCGCGGCGGAGGCCCAGAGCGCGGCCGGCTAGTGGGCCGAGCACGGCGCTCTGGCGCCAGCCGAATGAGCCGCGCGGTGCCGTCGGCCCTTCCCGACGGCACCGCGCACTTCGCGGCCAGGAGCAGCAAGGGGCGCGCGGCTATGCTGTTGACGTCGCCGCTGGTTGTGGGCCGGGCCGACCAACACGCAGAACTGTTGGAGGCCCGCAGTGCCCACTCCTCTGATCGCCAACGCCGACACCATCCGCGTCACCCGGCTCGACGGCTGTGGCCGCCCCGTCTGCGGCGTTGACAACGGCTTCACCTTCGACTGCTTCGCGAGCCTCTCCATGAACCCGAACACGGATGAGGGCGAGGACGTCGAGTACCGGGCCGCCAACGGCAGGATCTGCGGCTTCAAGCGCGGGTGCCCCAGCTTCCGCGGCTTCGACGTCGAATTGAGTTTCTTCGCCATCAGCCCCGAGTTCATCGAGATCACCACTGGCAACCCCGTGGTGTACGGCTACAACGGCCAGCCCATCGGCTACGACGACTGTTCCGTCCAGTGCAACAGCGGCTTCGCGATCGAGCTGTGGGCCGAGGTGCTGAGCGAGGACGCATGCGCCCCGGGCGGCGGGGACGGGGCGTGGATCTACTTCCTCCTGCCCTGGGTGACGAACGGGCAGCTCGGCGACATGGAGATCGGTTCCGAGTCTGTCTCCCTCACCCTCTCCGGCGCCACGCGCGCGGGCGGCGGGTGGGGCGTCGGCCCGTACGACGTCATGCCGATCGACGCCGCCGGCACGCCGGGCACCCTGCTCACCCCGCTCGGGTCGACCTGCCACCGCAGGACGTTCGTCACGACCGTGGCCCCGCCGGAGGCCGTCGGGGACTACACCCCGGTCGCCGGCGACATGTGCCTGGCCTCCTGACCGTGAACGCGCCGGACATCGTGGTTCCGGTGCGGGAGGGGGCCGTCAACGAGCAGCTTCGCTTTGCCCTCCGCTCGTGGGCGGCCCACCTGCCTCACGGCCGGGTGTGGCTGATCGGATACCGACCACGATGGGCGGCCGGTGTCGAGCACATCGCCACCAGGCAGACCGGAACGAAGTACCAGAACACCACCCTCGCCGTGCGCGCGGCCTGCCAGCACCCGGGGGTCTCCGACGTGTTCCTCCTCGCCAACGACGACATGTTCGTCATGCACCCCTTGCCGGACGGAATGCCGGTGCTCCACCGGGGCCCGGTCAAGGCTGTGGAGGCGTACTACGCGGCCCGAGCCTCCAGGCAGTACCTGCGGGGGATGCGGGAGACCAGGGCGCTCCTGGAGAGCCGCGGCCACCCCGAGCCGCTGTCCTACGAGCTCCACGTCCCGATGCCCGTCCAGAAGACCGCGATGCTCGCGGCACTCGAGGAAGCCAGGCACCTGGACGTGGTCCACAAGCGGACGCTCTACGGCAACCTCGCCGGCCTGGGCGGCAAGGAGATCCCGGACGTGAAGATCCTCCACCGCGCCCCCCACGGGTACGGCCCCAACAGCCGCTTCCTGTCCACCATGCCGGACTCCTTCGCGGCCGGGCACGTCGGCCAGTTCATCCGCCGCGCCTTCCCCGACCCGAGCCCGTACGAGACCCCCGGGAGACGCTGATGCCGCTGCAAGTCGGGCCGTGCGACCCGTGGGAGGTAGACCTGTGCTGCCAACTCCCGGAGGACCTGGACCAGGCGGTCATCGACCGGTGGACACGGGTGGCCTCCCAGACCCTTTGGCGGCTGTCCGGGATGCGGTGGGGACCGTGCCCGGTGACCGTGCGGCCGTGCCGCCGCTCCTGCCTGGACTCGGCGCCCGTCTCGTTCCAGGCCGAGGTGGGCACGGGCCCCTGGGTGCCGTACATCGGGACGGACGGCCTGTGGCGCAACGCGAGCGTCTGCGGCTGCATGTCCTCGTCGGACTGCTCCTGCGGGGAGCTGTGCGAGGTCAAGCTCCCCGGCCCCGTGTACGACGTCATCAGCGTCAACGTGGACGGCGAAGACCTCGTTCCGGAGGCTTACCGGGTGGACGCACCCGGCCGCCTGGTGCGCACGGACGGGGAGTGCTGGCCCACCTGCCAGGACATGGCCGCCCCGTCCGGGACGCCGGGCACGTTCACCGTGGAGTACCGGTGGGGGCTGCCGCTGGACGAGTCGGCCATCGCCGCCGTCTCGGAGCTGACCTGCCAGCTCATCCTGGCCTGTCTGCCCCCGGGCACGAAGGGGTGCGGGGAGTGCCGGCTGCCCGGCAACGTGACGAGGGTGGTCCGTAGAGGCGTCGAGATCGAGATGGTCGACCCCACGGTCATCTTCGCCGAGGGGCGCACCGGCCTGCCGCTGGTGGACCTGTGGCTCAAGACGGTCAACCCCCACGGCCTGGCCTCGCCCTCCCGCGTCTACAGCCCCGACTACCGGCGCCCGAGGGTGACGACATGGCCCTGAACCTGCTCGCCGTGCACGACCTCGCGGAGACCGTCCTGGGGTGCGTGTGCCAGGCCCTGGAAGAGACAGCCGCGACGGTCGAGGACCAACCTGGATGCCCCTGCCGTGCCTGCGTGGTCCCCGGCCCGCCCGCGTGGGACGGCTGCAATGACCCGTGCGGCGTGGACGGCCAGGGCGCCGGCGGACAGCTGACCGTCCACGTCGCCCGGATCTTCGCCACCAGCTCCTTCCCGGTGGACGACCGGGTGGTTCAGGGCGGGCGGAACTGCGCCCCGCCGGCCGCGACCGGGGTGGAGCTCGTCGTCACCCTGCTGCGCTGCGCTCCGGTCGTGGACGATCGCGGCTGCCCGCCCTCGTGCGAGGAGCTGGCGGCCGCGGCCCGGACGGTCCACCTGGACGCGGCCACGATCTACAACGCGCTGCTGTGCTGCCTGCCGACCACGGGCACCAGGCGCCGGGGCCCGATGTTCTTCCTCGGCGCCCAGCGCGTGCTGGAGCAAGAAGGCGGCTGCATGGGGGTGGAGCAGCGCGTCACGGTGGCACTGCCCGGCTGTGGGTGCCCGAGCGAGGAGACGTCACCGTGAAGATCAGCGACTTGATCCCGCGTTTGCACCGGATGTGGGAGGAGCACGGCGACCTGGACGTGCGGGCGTACGACTACTCGGATATCACTCCGAGCGCAGTGGAGACGCCCGAGGTTGAGTCCAACAAGCAGGGCGAGACGTACGTCCTACTTCGCCCGTAGAGGAGGTCTGCGGTGTCTGTTGAGGTAAGGATCGACCCAGGGCGGATCGTCCGGCTGCTGCGGCTGCGTGGAGGCATCGCGGAACGAGGGCTGCGCCGGCGAACGGAGCGCGTCGCCAACCTCGCGGAGCGGAAGGCACCCGGGTCCATGGGTGACTACGTGTCCTGGAAGATCGGGCAGGGGCCCAACGGCCTCCAGGGCGTGGTCACCTGTGACCACCCGGCGGTGCGGTTCGTGCTGGACGGCACCCGTCCGCACGTCATCCGGCCCCGTCGGGCGAAGGCGCTGCGCTTCGACATGGGCGGGCGCATGGTGTTCGCCAAGAAGGTCACCCACCCGGGGACGAGGGCGAACAACTTCCTGGCGGAGGCGTTGCGCGAGGGCCGGTAGGACGTGTCCGGTCGATCAAGTCCGACCGCTCGGCGATCGCCGTGGCTGGACCACCGGTCGGTGTGTCTGCGCTCTGCCGCTGATAACAGCAGCATGCATAGGATGCGCGCATGGGCATGCGGAAGATCATCGAGGACCTGGTGGAGGAAGCCGAACGGCAGATCCGTGATCAGGCGTGGGACCTGTCACCCACCGACCGTACCGTCGCCGCGAAGGCCGCCGCTGACCTCCACTCCGCCGTCGGTACCCCACAGTCCCAGCAGACCTTGACCGAGGTCGACCGACTGGAGCGCCTGCGCGAAGCACTCGCCGCACTGGCCATCGCCCTCGCTCACGTCCACGGACGGCTGGCCTGGTTCCTCGGCGCAGCCGCTACCGCTCTGACGCCCGTCCTGCACTGGCGAGCTCTGCCCGCCGGAGACGGCCCTACCTTCGGCGCCGTCCAGCCGGCCCCTCAGGAGTACAAGGAAGCCGAAGAGGCGATCCGCCGGCTCCAGAGAACCCTCGCCAGCATCAAAACCGCCTGAAAACATCCGGCCCAGCCAGGGAGCGTCGTGATCGCCCGTCTTGGCGGCTGCCGACGGCCCCGGCCCGGCCGCGGCTACCCTTCGGGGTACGCCGCTGGTTTTGGGCCGGGCGACCGCGCGGGAGTGGAAGGGCATACCCGTGGCCAACAAGAAGTTCGCGCTCAACACACAGCCGCACGAGGCCGAGATCGGCGACGACGTGACGCTGCTGTTCCTGCCCGAGGTGATGGGTGATGAGTTCCTGGACGCGTACGGGCGTCTCCAGGAGACGATCAAGAAGCTGAACATCGACCTGAGCGACGCGGTCAGCGTGGACCTGTCCGACGTCCGGGAGGCGAACGTCGCGCTCCGGGTGTTCCTCGCGTCCCTCATGCTGCCGGAGTCCGCCGAGCAGTTCGCCCGGTGGGAGGTCCGCGTCGGCGGAAAGACCGTTGGCTCCTACCGCGACCCGGAAGAGGCTCGGGAGGCGGCGGAGGGCCGGAAGGGCGGGAAGGTCGTGGACGCTGGTATGCGGCTGCCGGACCGCGTCCTGGTCGAGCTGATGGAGTGGGTAGTCGAGCTGTACGGAGGTGCGGGCGGCCAGCGCCCTCCTACGTCGTCGAACGCCTCTGCCTCAGCATCTCCCGGTCCTGGTCCGCGTGGGAGGGCCGCCTTGCCCTCCAAGGCGTCGACATCCACACGTGGCCGCTAAGGGTCATGCTCTCCGCCGCCGAGGCCGCGATCGATGACGCAGCCGAGGACGAGGCACAACGGGAGCGCAACCGCGCCGAGCTGTACGCGCCGCCCCGGGCGGCTGGTCCCGGCGGCCGGCGCATGAGGCCGCCACCTACCAGGCGCCTGGACCCATCCGGGGCCCAAGCCCTCATGGCCCAGCTCGCCGCCGAAGACGCACAACTCGCCGGACGGCGCACCGGCTAGTCTGGACATCGCCGCTGGTTTTGGGCCGGGCAACCACCGCACACGCGTGGGGTTGCCTTGGCCGAGGAAGAGGACTACGGCGTCGGCCGTATCCGCATCGAGCTGGACGATGCGGGTGCGGTCGCCGACGCACGGGACCTCGGCGCGCGAATCCAGAGAGCGCTAGACCGCAGCACCCGCACCGTCGGCGCGCAGATCCGGCGAAACGTCCAACGCGGGCTGAACGCGGCCGGCGCCGTCAGCGTCCAGGTCGAACCGGACGTACGGCGGTTCGGCCGGCTGCTCACCACGGGACTGCGCGGCCTGTCGGCCGTCAGCGTCCCCGTCACCCCGGACCTGTCCCGGTTCCGGGGGCTCCTCGTCGCCGGCCTCCGGGGCCTGGACGCCGTGGCGGTGCCAGTCACCCCCAACCTGTCCCGGTTCCGGACGCTCCTCGCCACCGGTGTCCGCGCCCTGGGCGCCGTCAACGTCCCGGTGGCCCCGGACCTGCGCCGCTTTGACCGGGAGCTGCTGCGCGGGCTGCGTGGCCTGGACGGGATCAACATCCCCGTCCTGCCAGACCTGAGCCGCTTCGACCGCGGACTCCTCCGGGGCCTGCGTGGCCTGGACGGGATCAACATCCCCGTCCTGCCGGACCTGGACCAGTTTGCGGAGCGAGTCCGCGCGGCCCTGGACGGCCAGGAGTTCACCATCCGGATCGTCCCGGACCTGGACGGCCTGGACGAGCGGATCCGGGCGCACAACGCGCCGGACATCAACGTCAACGCCGACGTCGACACCGGACGGTTCGGCCGCGCCCTGGGTGCCTTGGGCGGGATCGCCGGTCGGGTCGCTGGTGCCCTGGGCGGATTGCTCAAGATCGGCGCCATCGGCATCGCGGCAGCCGGCGCCGCGACGGCTGTCGGCGGGCTCGCCGCGGCCCTGGCCCCGGCGGTCGGCATCATCGCCGCGTACCCGGCGGTCATCCTCGGTTTCCAGGCCGCGCTCGGCGCGCTGCGCCTGGCCCTGATGGGCGTCAAGGAGGCTTTCGGCGCAGCGCTGACCGGCACGGCTAAGGAGTTCCAGAAGTCTCTGGAAGGACTGTCACCGGCAGCCCAGGCCGCAGCCCGGGAAGTACGCGCGCTCAAGCCCGCCGTCGAGGCACTCCGATCCTCGGTACAGGACGCGTTCTTCTCCCAGTTGAAGGGGGAGATCACTGCGGTTGCCGGGGCGCTGCGGGGGCCGCTGCAGAGCGGGCTGACGGGCATCGCCGAAGGCTGGGGGCGCGCCGCGCTCGGGGTGACCGGCTATCTCAAGGGCGTCCGGGGCGTCAGCAACATCAAGAGCATCCTCGGTGCGGCGGAGCAGGCCGTCGGCGGTCTGAGCTTGACCACGAACAAGCTGACCGCCGGGTTCCTCCAGATGGCTGCGGTCATCTCCGACCGGTTCGGCGCCGAGCTGGCGTCGGGAATCTCCGGCTTGGGCGAGAGGTTCGGGACGTTCCTCCAGCGGGCTGCACAGGGCGGCGACGCCGTGCGGTGGGTGGACCAGGCCCTCAACGCTTTCGCCCGGCTCGGGGACCTCCTGGGCAACGTCGGCTCGATCATCGCCGGTGTCTTCCGGGCCGGGGAAGTCTCGGGCGGCGGGTTCCTCGGCAACTTGCAGGAGATCACCCGGTCCATGGCGGAGTTCGTCAACTCCGCCCGTGGCCAGGAGGCCATCGCCGCCGTCTTCCGCACGGTGGCCACGGTCGCGGCCCAGCTCGGCCCCATCCTGGCCGCCCTGATCACCCAGGTCGGCGCCATCGCGCCAGCCCTCGCCCCCATCTTCACCGCGCTCGGGCCGGCGATCGTCGGACTGATCAACTCCCTCGGGCCAGCCCTGGCCCAGATCGCCCCGGCGCTCGCAACCGTCGGCTCGGCCCTGGCCGAGGCGTTCGCCGCCGTCGGCCCTGCCCTAGGCCCAGTCGGCGCCGGGATCGCGGCCGTGTTGCGGGCCTTGACCCCGCTGCTGCCGCTCGCCGGACAACTCGTCGCCACCCTGGCGGGCGCCCTGGCCCCCATCCTCCAGGCCCTCGCCGCAGCCCTCGCCCCGGTCATCTCGGCCCTGGTCAGCGCCCTGATGCCGGTTCTGCCGCCCATCACACAAGCCTTCGTTGCCCTCGCGACCGCGATCACCCCGCTCGCGGCCGTCCTGGGCCGGCAACTGGCCGCGCAGATCGGGGTCCTCTCCCCGCTGCTGGCGTCCGTCGCTGACGTCCTGCTCCAGGTCGCGACGGCCCTCGTCCCGGTCATCTCCGCTCTGACGGACGCGCTGCTGCCGGTCCTGCCGCCGATCATCGAGGCGTTCACGGCCGTCGTCCAGGCCGTCATGCCGCTCCTGCCGCCGATTGCGCAGCTCGTCGCGGCTCTCGCCCCGCTGGTGGTGCTGGCCATGCGGCTGTTGGCGCCGCTGCTGGCGGTCGCGGCCGGGTTCGCCTCCTGGGCCGTGATCAACACTGTGGTGCCGATCATCTCCGGGGTGGTCGGCGTCGTCGCCGGCCTGGTGTCCGGCCTCGCGTCCGCGATCACCTTCGTGGTCGGGCTGCCGGGCCGGATCGTCGCCGCCCTGGGCTCCCTGGCCTCCACGGTCAGCACGTTCTTCTCCAACCTGTTCACGTCGCTGGGCACGACCCTGACCAGCGGCTTCACCGCCGTGGTCGGCTTCTTCACCCGGCTCCCCGGGATGATCATGGCCGGACTGCGGGCGCTCCCGGGGCTGCTGGTCGACCTGTTCGTCAACGCCGTCGCCGCCGTGGGCATCGCCCTCTTGACCGCCGTCGCGGCGGTGATCTTCATCTTCACCGTGCTGCCGGGCCGGATCTACAACGCCCTGGCCTCCCTGGGCTCCCGGATGATGACCGCCTTCCGGAACGCGTTCAACTCGGCGCGCGCCGCGACCTCCTCGTTCCTGTCCTCGACGGCCACGTTCTTCGCCCAGCTCCCGGGCCGGGTGGGCTCGGCCCTGGCCGCACTGCCGGGGCGGGTCCGGTCGATGTTCACCTCCGCCGGCTCCTCGGCCCTGTCCGCGGCCCGCTCGCTCGGCTCCTCGGTCGTCTCGTTCTTTTCACAACTGCCCGGCCGGGTCGGGTCTGCCTTGTCGTCGGTCGGCTCCCGGATCGCGTCCGCGTTCCGCAGCGCGGTTGGCAGCGCGAGGAGCGCGGTTTCCTCGCTGATCTCCTCCGTGGTGGGGCTGTTCTCGACGCTGCCCGGCCGGATCGTCAACAGCCTGGGGAACATCGGCAGCCGCATCGTGAGCAAGATCAAGGGCGGGCTTCCCTCGGCGGTCCGCAACCTGTTGCCCTTCGCCAACGGCGGCATCGTCACCAGCCCGACGGCCGCACTGATCGGCGAGGCGGGCAAGGAGGTTGTCCTGCCGCTCACCAGGCCGGCCAGAGCCGTGGAGCTCGCCGAGAAGTCCGGGCTGCTGGACCTGCTCGCCAAGAGGGGCGTTATCGCCCGCGACGGGGGCGGAGGCGCCGGCGGCGTGAGCCGCACCGTCACCCACAACTGGAACATCAGCACGCCGGCACAGGACCCCCGCGTCCTGGCCGAGCACCTGTACGGCCAACTGGCCCGAGCGGCAGGGGTGTGACGTGATCAGCGATTACGCCGACTTCGGGTGTACGGAGATCATCAACTCCGCCAGGGCCGCGGCCTACGCGGAACCCTCCTGCCTGCTGACGAGCTGCAACACGTGCCCGGACATCGCGGCAGCGCTCAACGATGCCCCGTACGTGGACCCCGTGACCGACCCTGCGCCCTGGTATGACGCGGCCGTGCCGGAGTCCGCCGACTTCCTCGGCGTCATGGGGATGAACGTGGTCGGGTTCTCCCAGTCCACGCTGTCCCGCGACCCCGTCCAGCTCGTAGGCGACGGGGCCGCCCTCGGTATCGCGCGCCGCTCCCACCGCGAGATCACGTACACCGTCCTCCTCCTGGCCCTGGAGGAGTGCGCGCTGGCCTACGCCCTGGAGTGGCTGGCCTCTGCGCTGCGCGGTGCCCCCTGCGAGGGGAGTTGCGGCGGGGACGAGCTGGGGGTGTTCGCCTGCTGCCCGACCGGGGACGGCACCGGGGAGCTGCGCCATCTGTACGGCGTGGGGCTCATGAACGGCCCGCAGATCACCACCGTCCGGTACTACCCAGAGGGCATCATCGCGGAGGCCACGTTCACGCTCGCGGCGTCGGTCCCGTATATCTACCGCGAACCGCTCCAGACCCTCACGAACTGGGTGAACCTCGCCAGCGGTGACCTGGTGACGGTTGACCCGGACGAGATCTACGGGGACTGCGTGGAGGCAGCCCCGTGCCTCGAGGATCCGTTGTGCCCGCCTCCTCCGCTGCCGATCCGGGCACCGGTGCCCGTGGACGCGTGCTACCCGACCGGGTCGGCGAGTTTCCGCCGGTCCGTCGTCGCCTTGTCCCCCCAGGATCAACCGGAGTGGCTGGAGGCCGTGCCGGTCCTGGAGCTGGAGACCGGCGCGAGCGCGCTGCGCCGCCTTGTGGTGCGCTTCTGGGCCAACCCCCTGGGCGGGGACTGCCAGGAGGTTGCGGACCCCTGCGCGGCGTGCACGGACATCCAGATCCCTTACCTGCCGGCCGGGGCCAAGCTGATCGTTGACGGCCGTACGCAGACGGCAGAGGTGGAGTGCAACGCCGGATCGCTGGACGCCTCCACCAGCGAGCCGATCCTCTACGGGCCGTTGGGCCAGAGCTTCGAGTGGCCGGTCTTCTCGTGCCCGACCGGCGTGTGCATCGAGATCCTGTCCACCTCCGCGACGACGGCCGCGGACGCCCGTGCGCGGGTCCTCCTCGTTCCCCGATCGGACGTGGGCTGATGGCCACGCTTGGGTGCGCACAGGAGTACCGCGCCGTCATCCACTGGCGCGGCGGCAGCCTGCCGTTCACCTCGCCGGGCGTCTCCGCGCTCACGTCGGTCTCCTGGAACCGGACGCTCAACGACACGTCGGAGGCGTCCATCACGATCGCCAAGGGAGCGGCCGGCGCGGAGTGCTGCGCGCAGCTCGGGCAGATCGAACCCTTCGCGCACGACCTGTCCATCTACCGGGACAGTGAACTCGTCTGGCAGGGGCCCGTCTTCCGGGTGACGGAGAACCGTAGTCGCTTTCTGATCGAGGCGCGCGACGTCACGGAGTGGCTGGCCCGCACGGTCAACACCACGTTGCTGCGGTACGTCAGCACGAACCCGCTGGACGCAAAGCACCAGGGGCCGGTGCAGGAGATCGCGGAGTCGATCATCCGGGAGAACCTGCTGGGCGGGCTGTTCGCCTCCGGGCCGGACTGGCCGGGCATGGTCGACTACATCGTCCGCCAGGACGACACCGTGAACGCCCGGTACGAGAAGGACGGCAGTGCCGACACCGAGATCTGGATCGTGCCGATTCTGCGGATCTTGGACGAGGAGCTGGTTCCGCGCGGCCTGGAGTACACCACGGTCGGCCGCGCCCTCGTTCTCGGCAGGCCGCAGACGACCGCCGATCCAGCCCAGGCCCGCCTGACGCTTGACGCCTTCGCCGGCGACGTGGAGATCGTGCGGGACGGCACGAACGCGGCCTCCTTGGTCTGGGTCACCAACCAAGAAGACCAGGACATCACCGGCAGCCAGTACGGGGTGTCCGGTGTCGTCAGCGCCTACTACGGGCGCTTGGACCACCTCATCCGCACGACCGCCGAGGGTCTGACGGCGTACGACCTGTGGCAGCTCGCCCGAGGCTCCTACACCGGCCGCAACCCGGTGCCCACGTCGCTGCGCATCCCGGACGGCGCCGGCCTTGCCGCGACCGCCCCCGTGTCCATGCGGCAGCTCGTGCCTGGTGTCCGTATCGACGTCGCGGCCACCGGCATGTGCATGGGCCTGTCCCAGCCGTACCGGCTGTCCGACGTGGACGTGGACTGGGGCGACAACGGCGAGAACGTCGGCATCTCCCTCATCCCGCTTGGCGACCCGTTCGTAGGAGACCCCCCATGACCGCCCTTCCAGGACAGCGCGCTGCCCAGCGCACCGTACGCGCGATGACGTCGAGTCAGCGGGCCCTCGGCCGCTCCGCTCAGGCCGCGGCCGGCGGTCTGGCCACCGCGATCGGGTGGGGGTGGGTCGACGGCCAGCACCTGGTCGTAGACCTCGCCGCGCAGCCCGGACAGCAGACCCGCCCGGCGGCGCTCGCGTGCGGGTGCGCCGGCCGCTGCCGGGGCGAGTGCCCGCCGCCCGAGGACGGCGAGGACACCCAGACCGACACACAGGAGAGGCAGGGATAGAGATGGCCCGATGCGGATGCCAGGGGGGATGCTCCTGCGCGATCACCGGCGCCGGGGCGGTCGACGTCACCGGGAACGGGTCGGCTTCGAGCCCCTTCGTGGTGAGCGTCGACCGTGCCGAGCTGCTCCAGGCCGGACCCGGGATCACCTACCACCCGGGCACAGGCACGATCAGTGCTCTGCCGTCGACCGACCCCGGGAACGCGCTGACTTTCGGTAGCGATAACGGCGTCTTCGTGTTCCCGGGCGCCATCGACTTGTGCGCCGAATACTTCACGACCGACGGCGCGGGGGACACCTGTCTCAAGCCCGGCAGCATGGGGCTCCGCCAGATCGTTACCTACTCCACGGCCGGCACCTTCAACTTCACCAAAGCGGACTATCCGTGGTTGGCCCGGGTCAGGGTCAAGGTCCAGGCCGGCGGCGGAGGCTCGGCCGGCGCCTCGGCCGCGGCTGCCGAGTCCATCTGGCGAGCCGGTGGAGCAGGGGGCGGGTACGCGGAGGCATTGATCAACGTCGCCTCGCTCGCGGCCGTGGAGACCGTCACGGTCGGCGTCGGCGGAGCGGCAGGCGCGTCCGCCAACGGCGCAGGCGGCGCGGGCGGTAACAGCAGCTTCGGCGCGCACGCCACCGCCCTCGGCGGCACCGCTGGCGCGGCCACCATGGCCACGGGCTCCACCATCACCACCGCGAGCGGCACAACCGGTCCCGCAGCCGGCACCGGGTCCTGGGCCATCGGCGGCGGTGCCGGGGAGGGCGCGATCCGGCTGAGCGGGAACGCCGGTATCGGCGGCGCTGGCGGCTCCTCGCGCATGGGCCACGGCGGTGCCTCGCGGGCAACTGCCGGTGCGGGCATCGTGCCGCGAGGCTACGGCGGAGGCGGAGGCGGGGCCGTCTCCGCGAACGGCGCCGCACAGGCCGGCGCAGCCGGCGAGCGCGGAATCGTGATCGTGGAGCTGTACGGATGAGCCCCGGCCACTGCCCTCCGCCGACCTGTCCGGACATCCCCTGTCCGGACACTGTCCGCGCCCTGTCCCCGCAGGTCACCGCCGTCCCGCTTCCGTGCCCGGACGCGAGCACGGACACCCCTCGCCCCGTGTCCGGACGCTGTCCGCACAGGGCTGTCCTCACCCCCTTGGAGGTCCCCATGTCCCTCATCCCGACGACCGTCGGCAGACCCGCCGTCGGAGCCTCCCGCCGTCATCTGGAGCGTGCGTAATGGCCACCCCACTCTCTGCCGACCGGTTCCTTCGTGCCCTCCTCGAGGAGGGCCTGGACGTCGTCCAGGTCTCCGGCTGGGAGACTCACAACAGGAACAGCCGCGGCCCCTGGGGGCCCGTCCACGCCGTGATGATCCACCACACCGTCACCCGAGGCACGGCATCCACCGTTCGCATCGTGCGTGACGGATACTCCGGCCTCCCCGGCCCGCTGTGCCACGGCATGATCGCCAAGAGCGGGCAGGTCCACCTCATCGGTTACGGGCGCACGAACCACGCCGGGCTGGGCGATCCCGACGTCCTGCGCGCCTTGATCGCAGAGGCCCCCCTACCGGTGGATGACGAGGCCACGGTCGACGGCAACCGGCACATGTACGGCTTCGAGTGCGAGAACGCCGGCGACGGCACCGACCCCTGGCCGGACGTGCAGCTCCTTGCAATCGAGCGGGCGTCCGCGGCCCTGTGCCGCGCCCACGGCTGGGGAGCGCGCTCGGTCCTCGGTCACCTGGAGTGGCAGCCCGGCAAGCCGGATCCGCGCGGTTTCACGATGCCGTCCATGCGGGACCGGATCGCGGCCCGCCTCGGTCACCCCCTGCCGACCACACCGCTGCCCACCCCGTCCCGCCCGGTCGTGTCCCTGTCCCGGCTGGTGGCTGCCGCGCGCAGCAACCCCCGCATGATCGGCACCCCGGTCACCTACGCCGGGGTCATCACCGTGGAGGCCGCCCTCGTGAACGAGGGCCTGCTGTCCAAGAAGTTCCAGGACGGCCACTACGGCACCACCACCGTCACCGCCATGAGCGAGTGGCAGGAGGAATGCGGCTTCCGTGGCCGCCAGCCCGGACAGCCGGCGGACGGCATCCCCGGCCGGACCAGCCTCACCCGCCTCGGCGCGAAGCACGGCTTCGACGTCGCCGCCTGAAAAGGAGTACACCGTCATGGACACCACCCTGGACGCCGCCTACTGGTACGGCCTGCTGCTCTCCTTCGTCCTGCCCGTCCTCGTCGGCCTGGTGACCACCCGCGTCACCCACGCCGGGACGAAGGCCGTGGTGCTGCTGGCCCTGGCCGCGGCCGACAGCTTCATCACGGAGCTCGCGGCCGGCGGCCCCGGCTGGGACGCCAGCAACGCGCTGGTGCTCACCCTGGTCAACTTCGTGATCGCGGTCGCCTCGCACTTCGGCCTCTGGAAGCCGACCGGCGTCGCTCGCCGGGCGCAGGACGCGTTCGTCAAGGCGGCATGATTCTGTGGCTGCAACCGGAGTTCCCGCCCTGGACACGTTGCTGGTGTGGGGCGGTGCCGTCACCATCCTCGCCGGCGCCGGGACGGTGGCCTGGCGCGTGGTCCGAGGCGGTATACGGCTCGGGCACCGCGTGGATCACTTCATTGACGACTGGTACGGAGAGCCGTCCCGCCCAGGCATCCCGGCCCGGCCCGGAGTGCTGGAGCGGGTCGGCGCGATCGAGGACCGTCTCGGCCGCGTCGAGCACGAGCTCTACCCCAACAGCGGCGGGTCACTGCGGGATGCCGTGGACCAGGCGAACGCACGGCTCTCGCGTCTGTGTCTGGACCTTGAGGAGAGTCCTCCGTTAGGCCCGCCGGACGAGACCGACCCCCCGCCGCCTGCCGCGGTCCCGTGACCGAGCGCCCGCCCCTACGACTCCGGGGCGGGCCGTGTGCGCCTCGCCCCCGACCTGCCGCCTGCTGGGGCACCCCGGACCGGGCCGGTGTCATACCCGGGCACTAGCTTCGGACCCGTCCGTGCTGGTGCTACTCGGACCCCTTGTGCGCCCTGTCCGGCGGTGGAACCCGGGCGGGGCGCACTCCTGTGTCCGGACGCCCGGTCCGTGGTGTCCGGACACCGTGTCCGTGGCCCGGCCGTGATGAGAGTGTCCGCCCCCTGTGACGTGCGAGGACACCTGTCCGGACAGGGTGTCCTCCTGGTGGTCAGGCGACGGGCTGCCGGGGCTCGGGGCGCCAGTCAGGGTTCTCGACGTTCCGAGCCACCGTCCAAGTCTCCTCACCTCTGCGGCACGTGAAGATCAGGCGCATGGGGTGCCCCTCGTACTCCTGCTGCCACGAGTCGTACGTCTTCCCCGTCATCCAGGTCCCCGGACTCGTGCGGTCGAGCGCGAGCGGCCGGCCGCGGCCCACCTGGAGGTCGGTGAAGGTCAGTTCTCGCCCGTCGTCGTCGGCCTCGTCCACGCGGGGCCGGAGGCGGAACGGGCCCCAGACGTGTGCCGCGATCTGCTCCGGCGAGGGGCTGTGGGGGCTGAGGAAGCCCAGACGTTGCTGGGTGGGGGTGTGGTCGTAGTCGTCATCACCGACCCGGACCGTGACCGAGTCCAGGCGACCGAGGGCGTCCGGGCCGGCGAGGTGCACAAGGAGCTTGGCCGCGTGGTCGCCTTCCTTGGTCAGCGTGAACTCGAACTGCGGAGTCAGCTCCGCGAGCCACCGATCCCGCTCGATCCGAGCTACAACCTCGGCCGTCTTCCGGGCCTCCTCGGCCGTGTCGCTCGCGCGGCCGGTCGCCTCCCACGCGGCGGCAGCGGCCACGACGCTGAGGAACGCGGCGACGAGCGCGGCGCGATCCTTGCCCAGTTGGTCCAGAGCGGTGAGCAGCACCACGCCGCCCACGGTGGCGATGAACGCGAGCACGAGCAGCAGGCGGCGGCGTCGCCTGCGTCGATCTATGTCCGTCATGGAGGGAGGGTAGGGCCGGGGTCCGACACGTGGCCCCGGATCAGGCGGCCTTGACCATGTCGCTGCGGGTGGCCTCGGCCCACGCGATGAGCAGCCGCCGGTACTCCTCGGCCCGCCGGTCGTCGTCGGGCTGCTCTATCAACTGGCGGATCGCCTCATTGATCTGGGCAGCGGCAGGGCGCAGCGGGCCGTCAGGCCGAGGGTGGGGAGGCACGGGCGCCACGTTACGGGCCGGGTCTGACAGCGGGATGAACTACGCCCCCATACGGCTCGGGGCTGTAAGGGGGCGCGTTCCGGAGTACCGTCCTGAGTGTCGAGGTCAGAACGGAGTACGGAGTTCAGTATGCCCCTTCCCACTGATGAGCACATCGGCACGCGCGTACGGATCGCCCGGAACGCGGCTGGCCTCACCCAGGTAGAACTGGCCGGCTTCCTGTCGCGTACGGAGTCCTGGGTTGCCAACGTCGAGAGCGGACGGCAGTCCCTTGACCGGTACAGCGTCATCACGGCCATCGCGGAGCGCTGCGACGTGGACGTGGTCTGGCTGCTGGGCCAGCCGTACCGCCTCCAGCGCAGCGGGGGTAGCCTGGCGCACGCTCACATCCCGGCTCTGCGCACTGGGTTGCGGCGGGCCGGGCTGATCCTGTCTGGGCACCCAGGGCTTACCCCCCAGGGAGGGCCGGTGGACATGGTGGCCATTGCCGAGCGCACGAACAAGGCCAATGTTGCCCGGCAGGCCGCGAACCTTCCCCAAGTCGCAACCCTGCTCCCGCCACTGGTCGAGGACCTGAACACGGCTGTTCTCACCGCGACCGGCACCGCGCGGGAGGAGGCTTTGCGTCTGCTCGCTGACGCCGCCCGTACGGCCCGGATGTGCCTCAACCAGCTCGGCTACCCGGACCTGGCGTGGTCGGCCGCCGAGGTGGCCGCCGGCGCCGCCACGGCCCTTGACGACCCGGTGGTCAAGGCCGCCGTCGCCTGGGACCGATGTGGCGCGCTGCTGCACCAGGCGTCCCTGCGGGAGACCATCGCGGTCGCGGACGCCGCGCTGCGGGACCTGGAGCCCCACACAACTGGCCGCGGCCGGGATCAGGTGGCGGTGTCCCTGCGTGGCGCGCTGCACCTCCGGTGCTCGATCGCCCATGCCCGAGGCGGGCAGAAGGATGACGCCTGGGCGAGGATCGACGCCGCGCTGCAGGACGCCGATCAGCTCGGCCCGTCCTGGTACGACCTGGAGCGGCACACGGTGTTCGGCCGGGGTACGGTCGCGGTCCACGCGGCGGAGGCCGGGGTGGAGGTCGACCAGCCGGACGCCGGGCTCAAGAAGGTGCCGAGGGTGAACATCGGCGAGATTCCGAGCAAGGAGCGGCGCACGCACTTCCGGATCGATGAGGCCCGCGCGCTGCACCGCATGGGACAGAGCCCGTCGGCCGTGGTCAAGCTCCGGGAGGCCGCTGCTGCCGCGCCGTACTACGTGTACGCCGACCCGATGAGTCGGGCCCTCGTGTCTGACCTCGCGCGGGTGGGCGTCCCGTCCCAGGCCGGCGCCCTGTCTGGCCTCATCAGGAACATGGAACTGGCTGGGTAACTCAACCCGTGAGTCGAACAGTTGACGCCCCCTAGATTTTCTAGGGGGCGCGCTGCCGCCCGCCCGTCACCCTCGGAAGGTCACTGCCCGTGCATGTGTGATCACCCCAGGGAGTAGCGGCGATGGAGCCGATCGATACCCGACAACCGGGCGCCGCAGTACGCGCATACGCCAGCCTGCTGGACTGGCCGTTGACTGTGGGCTACCGGCACCGGCCGCGGCAGGGGTGCACCTGCCAGGCTGAAAAGTGTCGGACGCCCGGCGCACACCCGGTGCCCGGCTCTCCGACCTTTCGGGGTATGGAGGAGACCCTGCGGGAGCTGGACTCCTCGCCGGGCGCCGGCCTCATCGCCTGGACCGCCGCGTTCGACGCGCTGGTCGTCCCACGCGCCCTGGGCCTGGCCGCCATGGTCTCCCTGGACCGTGTGGCTCCCGTCCCCTGCCTGATCACCGCCGACCACGCCGTCCTCCTGGTACTGCCGTCCACCGGCCGGTACGCCGTGGGGGACGTACCCGGTGAAGTGCGCTCCGGCCCGGACCAGTGGATCGCGGTCCCGCCGACGCATGACGTGCGCTGGGACACCGCCCCCTGGGTCGAGCACACGGCAACCCCGGTGCCCCTGCTCCACGGCCGGGACGTCGGTCAGCACCTACGGGAGGCCAAGCACGCCGCCGTGGCGGAGGTACAGCGATGACGGTCCAGCACGTGACCAGCGGGGCGGAACGGCAGCTCGCGACCCAGCACTGGCTGTCCTCGGCATCCCCTGACCCCGCGCAGACGCGCCGGGAGTGGCAGGAACGCCCCGTCGCCATGCTGTCGTGCGGGTCACTGTTCGCGGCCGTACGCATCCCTGCCGACCTCGTCCAGGCAGCCGCTCAACAGACCGACGAGGCGCTGATCGACGTCTACCTCGCCGGCGCCCTCCACAACGGGCCGGTCATCTGCGACCGCTACGCCCACTGGTACTACGCCCTCGTCCCGGCGAGCACCGCCCGCCGGTGGGACGTGCCGCACACGGTTTGCCTCGGGAGGAAGTCGAGCCTTGGCGTCCCTCGCCCGGGCATCAACAGGGCGTCCGGTGAGCGTCTGTACTGGTCAGTTCCGATGGATTCCGCCGCGGCGCTCTGCTCGCCCTACGCGGTGGTCCAGCTCGTGATGCACGGCCGGTGAACGGCTTATGGACCTGGATGGACCGGCAGCGATGGGTGGATCGGCGGTGGGGGGTGGGGTGGCGGCAGTGGATCTTCTGCACGCTCATGGTCCTGCTCTGGCTGGGCGTGATTGCGGCGTACGTGTTGGCGACTGAGTGGGATGAGGATGGCCTTGGAGCACAGCAGAGCGGCGGAGTCGACGAGGTTGCCCGTTCGCATGCCACAGGAGGAGCTGAAGCGTCGCAGGGTCCTCGCAGAGCTCGCGCCCGTCACGGTGGACCTGTTTGCCGCTGCGGGCGTCGAGCACCTGCCGGCGGACGCAGTGGGTGGGGACCGACTGTCCCGTCCGGGTGGTACGGCGTGAGCGGGCTGCCGACCCTGCCCGACGCCCTCGGCCTGTCCACCCGTGTACCGGGCGACCCGATCGAAGCGCTGCGTAAGCGGATGTGGTGGGATCACTTCTACTCCGCCCGGGAACCCGAGGAGAATCTCCCCTTCACGAAGCAGGAGCTGGCCGGCATCCGGCGGCACGTGCTCGGTGCGGGGATGAGGACGGCAGTGGACATCGGCAGCGGCTGGGGCGTGCTGACGACGGCACTCGCACGCGAGGGGCTGCGTACCACCGGCTATGACTGGTCGCCGGTCGCGGTGGAGCGCGCCCGCGAGTTCTGGTCCGGCGAGAAGCGTCTGTCCTTCGAGGTCCACGATTTCCTGACCGACACCGCGCCCCGGACGTTGACGCCGGGCAGTGTGGACGTCCTGTCGTGCCGGCTGGTGCTGCCGTACCTGGACGTGCACCGCTTCATGACGGATGCCCGGCGCTGGGTCAAGCCCCGCACGGGCGTGGTCTACGTCGTGGTCCAGGTGTGGGAGAAGCAGCCCGACGGCTACTTCCGCGGCTACCCGGACGAGCTGATCGAGCAGTTGCGGAGGGGCTGGCTGCACACGGAACGCTGGGACCTGGACTGGTCACCGGAGTTCACCGCGCTGGCCCTCACCGGCCCGACCGGGTATTGAGCCAGCCCACCTCCCCACCTACATGCGAGGAGACGACGTTGCCCGCCCCCGACCCCGAGTTCCTCCCCGGGATCGTGGTCGGCACCCGTGACACCGGAGCGGAGCGCCGGTCGTCACGCTCTACCAGCGGGACGGGTTGGGGGCGCTGTGAAGATGCTCCAGCTGATGAGCGAACGGTTTCAGCCGATCTCCGGGAGCTATCGCACCACGCAGCGCATACCCCGGTCGCGGGGGCGGCGGCCTGGCTAGCGTCGCCGAACACCGTCCCAATGCCGCGCGGCAGTTCTCTACGTACGGCGCGCCCCGGCCCACACCCCGTGAGGGGCTGGTCAGCTCGGGGCTTCCAACCGCTCCACCACGACAAGAGACAGGTAACCGAATGACCCATCTTGAAACTGCCGATCCCGAGGCGCTGCGCACCGCGATGGTGGACCAGCTCGTCAGGGCGGGCACCATCCGCAGCAAGCAGGTCGAGGCCGCGTTCCGGACCGTTGCCCGTGACGAGTTCGCCCCCGATGCACCTCTCGTTCAGGCGTACGCCGCGCACGAGGCCGTGCCCACGAAGAAGAACGAGCACGGCATCACCATCAGCTCCGTCTCGGCCCCCGACGTCCAGGCGATGATGCTGGAGCAGGCTGAGGCCCAAGCGGGGATGCGGCTCGGTGAGATCGGCTCCGGGGGCTACAACGCAGCCCTGATGGCAGAGGTGGCAGGACCGGGCGGCACGGTCGTCACCATCGACATCGACCCCGAGGTCACCGACCGCGCCCGACAGCTGCTGGACGCGAACGGATACGAAAGGGTTCGGGTCGTGCTCGCGGACGCCGAGCATGGGCTCCCCGACGCCGGCACCCTGGACCGGCTGATCGTGACCGTCGGTGCCTGGGACATCCCCCCTGCCTGGACCGATCAGCTCGCAGAGGACGGCCGGCTGGTGGTGCCGCTGCGTATGCGCGGACTGACCCGCTCGATCGCCTTCGACCGCGACGGCGAACGCCTCGTGTCCCGGTCGACGGAGGTCTGCGGCTTCGTCACCATGCAGGGCGAGGGCGAGCACACCGAACGCCTGCTGCTGATCCGGGGCAAGGAGATCGGGCTCCGCTTCGACGACGGATGGCCCGCGGACCCCGACGCCCTGAACGGCGTGTTCGACACCGACCGGGTGGAGAAGTGGACGGGGGTCACCGTCGCGCCGGCGGAACCTATCAAGGGCATGCAGATGTGGCTGGCCTCGGCGCTCGACGGGTTCTGCCTGATGTCGGTGGACGCCGAACTGGACACCGGCCTTGTCGCCCCGCAGAACAAGCGGGCCAACATCACCCTCCTCGACGGCGACTCCCTCGCCTACCTGGCCATCCGCAAGACCGCCGACGGCGCCGAGTTCGGCGTCCACGGCTACGGACCGAACGCGGAAGCCGTGGCCGACGCCCTCGTGGAGGAGCTCCAGAGGTGGGACCGCGATCACCGGCAGGACGAGCCGGTCATCTACGCCTACCCGGCCAGTACCCCCGAAGCCGACCTGCCCGCCGGGCGGGTCATCACCAAGCGGCACCGCCGCATCGTCATCTCCTGGCCCCAGGAGGGCCAGGCCAGCAAGAGCACCATCACCGAAAAGGAGAAGTGATCATGGTTCAGCAGATCCAGCACGCCACGACCGGTGCCAACGAGTTCAGCCTCGACGTGCGGGTGGTCGAGGCCGGAGCGCCCATCGCGAGCCTGCTCCAGGACACCGGCGACGGCTGTGGCAGCACCTGTGCCAACGGGGCCACGGCCTGCGTCTCCCTCGGCGGCGACACCGCCTGACCCGGGCCGCTGTGAGGTGAGGTAGGGCACCAGCCGGCCGCGGCACTGCACCTCACCTCCCACCACCCGCCGCCGGGCACACGTGCCGCTGCCCACCCTGGCGCAGGCCGCGGCCCCCGCCGAGCTGCTGGCCTCCCGCACGAGCGAGTCGGCCCGGGCTGCCCTGCGCATCGC